>JBEKGV010000864.1:0-2669 GCA_050012615.1 Acetobacteraceae bacterium
GTCGCCGGCCCAATGTTTCGCTACGAGCGTCCGCAGAAGGGCCGGTACCGGCAGTTCCACCAGATCGACATCGAGCTGATTGGCCCATCCGAGCCGCTCGCCGACGCCGAGGTGATCGCCTGCGGCTGGGATATCCTGAAGACACTTGGCGTGCACACGGACACGGTGCTGGAACTCAACACTTTGGGCGACGTGGCCAGCCGCGCCGCGTATCGGGAAGCACTGGTCTCCTACTTCACCGCGAACAAGGACTCGCTGTCGAAGGACAGCCTGGCGCGGCTGGAGCGTAACCCGATGCGTATCCTGGACAGCAAGGATGAGCGGGAACGCGATCTCGTCGCGGGTGCGCCGAAGATTTGGCCGTATCTGTCGCCCGAAGCCGCCGCGTTTTACGGCAAGGTGCAGGAGCACCTGGCACGGTTTGGCGTGCCGTTCCGAGAGAACCCGAGCATCGTCCGCGGTCTGGATTACTACGGTCACACCGCCTTCGAGTTCATCACGTCCAAACTGGGTGCACAGGGCACCGTCATGGGTGGCGGGCGATACGACGGCTTGGTGTCGGAGATGGGCGGTCCGCCGACTCCCGCCGTTGGTCTTGCCGCCGGTGTGGAGCGGCTGGCGATGCTGCTGGACGCCGCGCCGCCGCCGTCCGCGCCGGTTGCCGTGGTGCCGATCGGCGATGAAGCCGAGGCCGCCGCGATTGGGATCCTGCAAGCTTTGCGAGCGGCGGGTATCCGGGCCGAGATGGCCTATCGCGGCAATCTCCGGCGCCGCATGGAACGTGCCAACCGCATCGAGGCGCGCGCCGCGGTGATCCTTGGCTCGGACGATCTGGCTCAGGGCGTGGCTCAGGTGAAGGATTTGCGCAGCGGGCAGCAGGAGGCGGTGAAGCTGGCGGACATCGCCGCGTATCTGAAATGAACCTGGCCCTGAAGCTCGACCGGATCGCTGCCCGCGCCGACGAATTGCGCGCGATGTTGTCCGAGGGCGTGTCCGGCGAGGCTTACGTGCGGGCGTCCAAGGAACTGTCCGAAATTGAACCGGTCGTTGCCCGGATTGGTGAGCTGCGGGAGGCGGAGCGCGCGCGACAGGATGCCAGTACGCTGTTGGATGATCCTGAGATGAAGGAGTTGGCCGAAGCGGAACTGTTCGAATTGAAGGACAAAATCCCGGCGCTGGAGCACGAAATTCAGCTCGCGCTGCTGCCGAAGGATGAAGCGGATGCTCGCTCGGCGATCCTGGAAGTGCGGCCGGCGGCGGGCGGCGATGAAGCGGGCCTGTTCGCGGCCGAACTATTCGCGATGTATCAGAAATATTCCGAAACGCACGGCTGGCGGTTCGAGATTCTCGACTATAGCGACACCGGTCTCGGCGGATTGAAGGATGCCACGGCCGAAATCACTGGGCGTAACGTTTTCGCTCGGTTGAAGTACGAGTCCGGCGTGCATCGCGTGCAGCGCGTGCCGGCGACCGAGAGTCAGGGCCGCATCCACACCTCCACCGTCACGGTCGCGGTGTTGCCGGAGGCGGAGGAAGTCGACGTGCAGATCGACGAGGCGGATTTGCGCATCGACGTCTATCGCGCTTCGGGCGCCGGCGGGCAGCACGTGAACAAGACCGAAAGCGCCGTGCGGATCACGCATTTGCCGACCGGTATCGTGGTGGCGATGCAGGAGGAAAAGAGTCAGCATAAGAATCGCGCCAAGGCGATGAAGATTTTGCGGGCGCGGATGTATGAACAGCAGCGAGCGTCGTTGCATGCCACGCGCGCGGCGGACCGGAAGTCTCAGGTCGGCACGGGGGATCGCAGCGAGCGCATTCGCACTTATAATTTCCCGCAAGGCCGTGTGACGGACCATCGGATCAATCTGACGCTGTACAAAATCGATCGGGTGATGATGGGCGAACTTGACGAGTTCGTCGATGCTCTGACCGCCGAGGACCAGGCGGCACGGCTGGCGGCGCAGGAATGACATGAGCCCGCACGATCCGGTTCAGTTCGTGGCGAAGAACATGCGCCTCGACCTCGCGCTGATCGCCGGGACGATCGAAGCGGGCTCGCGCGTGCTGGACATCGGCTGCGGAGACGGCACCTTGATCGAGCGTCTGTATCAGGAGAAAGGCTGCGACGCTCGCGGCATCGAGATCGACATGGTCGAGGTGATTCGGGCCGTCTCGCACGGGCTGCCGGTGATGCATGGCGACGCGGACACCGACCTCGAGCACTATCCCGACAACGCGTTCGATTACGTTGTGTTGTCTCGGACGTTGCAGGCGGTCGAGAAACCTCGGGTGGTGCTGGCTCAGATGTTGCGCATCGGTACACGCGCCGTCGTGAGTTTCCCAAATTTTGGCCATTGGCTGCTGCGTTGGCAGTTGATGTGGAACGGGCGGATGCCGATGACGCGAACCTGGTCGCGGTTCTGGTACGAAACGCCGAACATCCACCCATGCACGATCCGTGATTTTTTCGCGTTATGCGAGGCGGAGAATTATGTGGTCGAGCAATGGCTCGCGGCCGATGACGAGGGTCGCCGCGGGCCGTGGCGGCGCTTTCCCCGGATTGCCAATTTGTTCGGCGAGCAGGGACTGTTCGTGTTGCGGCGCGGGTGAGTTAGTACCAAGAATCGCTGAAGCGTGACACATCCCCGCGTCATGGCCGGGGGTGT
>JBEKGV010000865.1:0-2668 GCA_050012615.1 Acetobacteraceae bacterium
TTCGAACTGCGTAAGGTCGAGCACGCGAATACCGGCCAGGCAGCCGGGAGATGCGGGAGTTACGTCCATTGGGAGCCTCCTCTTCTGGCGACAAGTTGTCACTCACTCCCAGGTAGCCAGAGTGTCAATTGGCTCGGCGCCGCGAGTCTCCATACCGTTTCGCCCCCGGTTCAGTGTGTGCTGCTCCGCACCACATTCAGGACCGAGCCGGACCTTGGGTGAAATGGGCCGAGCACCAAAACCAGAGCGTTCGCGTGGAGGGCGGTCCGTTCCGCCGTCGCCGTGTCACGGCACGTACGTGAAAAAGGGCCAGCGCGAGCGCCAGCCTTTTCCGCTATCGTCAGCTCCCGTTTAGCCGGGGCTCGCGAGAGTGGTGTAGTTGCCGTTAAAGGGCACGATATGGCCATATCGCCATTGCGGCGCCGGCTCGATATCAGACGAACCAGATTGAACCGGGCCGGACCAGCCATTCTGGATCCTCGGCGTGGCCTGCTGCGAGTAGTAAGCGCCTTCAGCCGCGCTTGGGACCTGCGCCATCGCGGGGCCGACTCCAAGCGCCAGAGCGGTCACGGCCGAGATCATAAGTCTTTTGGCGATAGTCATGGTCTGAACTCCTTTTTGTGGACCACCCGAGCTTTCGAATGGTGCCGGTGTTTGGAGGACCGTCTGTTTGGTTCCCGTCATCGACAGACGCCGAAATAGGATCGCGAGGCGCGCGGGATTATTCCGAAACCACGCAATTCGCATTTGCAGCAATCGAAATAATGGCTGTCGGTTTGCTGAAAATTTATCGCTCAGAGCAAACTTCCAGAACGGGCCGGCACCTGCGACCGGAGCAATGTCGAGTACCGCGCCGCGGCACCGCCGAGCGGAGCTAGTCCGTGCGGTCCCCAGTCGTTGCGAGCCTGCTCGCGATGTGCCGCACGGCACGGCGAACACGGTACCGCGCTGTCATTGTCCGTTTGTCTCATGGATCGTCGAAAATCAAAGGATCAGGCGAGATAGCAATCAAACGGAGTACGAAAATGAAGATCCAAACCCGCAAGTTGTTATGCATGACGTTCGCTGTGCTCGCGGTCATCGCCGGCTTCCTTGGGAGCTCGATGCCCGGCAACGCCCGGATAGACTGCTTCGGTTGGACCCCCCGCGGTGGAATGCCCTGCGCCTACGACGCCGGCCCATCATCCCCCGGAAAATGACTTACCCCACCATCTCCGATTGCGTCAGCGACGTGCTGTGTCGCCGCTATGATCCTGTTCACAGGCAAGGCAGCCGGATGCAGAGTAGTCAGTGCCGCGCGAGCAAAAACCGCGACACGGGAGATACACGGAATGAACGGGCCTCGTTCGGCGAGGGCAACCACATTGCCGGGTAAAGCCGAGCAATTCGCCATTTGTCTCGCGCTGGTTCTGGCGGCCGCGGCGGCGATCATGTCTGGTGCCGGCCAGTCGGACAAAATGCAACGACTGATGCAATGGTTGATGTTGAGCACAGGTCCCGAGACCGACGCCATCGTTGGCGCGATCGGTGAACACGCTGAAGTGTTGCTGTCGCCCTGATTTCGGCATCGAGATGGCGAGCGCTATGTGGCCGGCGGAACATTGTGAAGCGCGGCCAACGACCGCCGCGTGGGCCGGGCACTCGGGTATGGATGCTTGGGCGATCCAGAGAGGACGGACGGTTTCACCGTGACCCGCCTGGAGGGGGACCACTGGGTATGGCTGCCGGTTCGCTTCCTGACCTATTCGGAGGCCGATCAGTGGATCACCCAGCAGCAGTACGAAGCAGACCGCGCCATCGTAGCCACGCGAAGGACGAGCGAGCGAACGACGTAACCAGCAATCAGGCCGAGGCCATTTCGCGGCTGACCCGCATTACCGTCGAGACCCCGACACCGATCGTCCTCGCCACCTTCACCTTGCCCGTCCCAGCCGCCAGCGCGGCCCTGATGGCCTTCTCGGTAGCGGCGGCGATCCTCGGACGACCATGATCTTTCTTGCCTCTGGCGCGGCGTTGCTCTGGCGTCTCCGCTCTCACCCGCTCTAACCCGGCCACGACACGTTCTCGGATCATGCCGCGTTCCAGTTCCGCGAACACCGCCGCCATCTGCAACATTGCCTTCCCGTGCGGTGTGGTCGCATCCATCGCTTCCTTGTCGGCATAGATCGCCACCCCGGCCGTTTCGAGTTCGACCAGCGCGGACGCCACGGCAGCCGTGGACCGGCCCAGGCGATCGATACTCCAGAACATCAGCACGTCGAACCTGCGCCGCGTGGCATCCTTCAGCATGGCGTCGAAGCCCGGCCGCTTATCGCGCCCCTTGGCCCCGCTGATGCCCGCGTCCTGATAGGTTTGGACGATCTGCCAACCCCGCCGTTCCGCGACCTCGGTCAGGACCTGGCACTGATTATCGGTGGTCTGGCTATCGGTCGAGACGCGAAGATACATCGCCGCTCGCTTGATCCTGCTCATGGCTCGCCCCTCCGATTGTTAGCGCCCCAATATTGGCACATGTCCATTCCGATATCAATTGTTATTCGAATGTTCAAAACGATCTTTTTCAAGCCAGGGTTTCAGCCGTTTTGGACAGGCGATTTCAGTGGGATTTTCGGAATGGCCGCCAGGGTGACTTGATCCGCTGCGGTGGAACCGGCTGCCGGCCTAACCG
>JBEKGV010000866.1:0-2665 GCA_050012615.1 Acetobacteraceae bacterium
ATTCCGTGCGAGATCAGGCCTTTCTTTTTTGCCTCAGCCATTGCGGGTTCGGGACAGCTTCCCTCAGTTCAGCAGCCCGACCTCGGTCATCGCGGCACGCACGCGCTCCCGGGTCGGACCCATGAGCGGCGCCAACGGGAGGCGGCAGCGTTCGGTGGTCTTGCCCATCAGCGAGGCGGCGAATTTCACCGGGCCGGGACTCGTTTCGGAGAACAAAGCATCGTGCAGTGGAACGAGCCGGTTCTGGATCGCCATCGCATCCTTCACCCGGCCCTCGGCCCATGCGGTCTGCATGTCGCTGCAAAAGCGCGGGGCGACATTGGCCGTGACGCTGATGCAACCGACGCCACCGGCGGAGTTGAACGCGATCGCGGTGTGATCCTCGCCCGACAGCTGGCAGAAGTCGTCGCCGCAGGCGCGGCGCGTGTGCAGCGGGCGCACCAGATTCGCGGTCGCGTCTTTCACGCCGACGATGTTCTTGTGCTTCGCCAGCCGGGCCATCGTCTCCACGCTCATGTCGACCACGCTGCGCGGCGGAATGTTGTAGATGATGATCGGCAGATCGACTGAATCGGCGATCGCCTTGAAGTGGAGATACATGCCCTCCTGGGTCGGCTTGTTGTAGTAAGGCGTCACGATCAGCGCGGCGTCGGCACCGGCTTCCTTCGCGTGGCGCGTCAGTTCGATCGCTTCTTCGGTGCTGTTCGATCCGGCTCCCGCGATCACGGGCACCCGGCCTTTGGCGACCTCGATCGCGATTTCGACCACGCGGCGGTGCTCGTGGTGGGACAGGGTCGGGCTTTCGCCGGTGGTGCCGACCGGGACGACGCCGTGGGTGCCCTCGTTGATCTGCCAGTCCACGAATTCAGCATAGGCTTTCTCGTCGACCGACCCGTCGTTCCGCATGGGGGTGATCAACGCGACGAGCGATCCCTTGAACATTGCTGTCTCCCTGGTGGATGTTTTGGCGGGTGGATATTTTGGACGATAGGCGGCCATTAAGCGACGAGATTTAGGCCGGAGGTCCGCTCGCCGCAAGGTCGGGTCTCGCGAGTCCGGGTCGATTGCGGTCATCACCCGTCGTGCCGCGGCGCAGCGAACATGGCGCGAGCGACTCAGAACAAGCTGAGCTATGATCCGACATGCGCGCGATCCTCGCCGTTTTCATTTTGCTGGTTTCCGGCGGCCCTCTCGCGGCCCAGCCCATCGAGAATCCTCTGACCTTCGTCCAGGCCGGACAGTGGGCGGAAGCTCAGGAGGCGGCCAATCGGACGGGGGATACGGTCGCCGAAAAGCTGATCGTCTTTTACCGTATGCTGGCTCCGAACGCCGCCAGTGCCGCCGAGATCGCGGCTTTTATCCGCGCTAATCCCGATTGGCCGCTGCCCAACCTGATGGAGCGGCGGCGCCAGGAGGCGATCGCGGCCGAACCGGACAACACGACCGTCGTGGCGCTCTGCACTGAGAAAAAGCCCACTCCAACACCCGCTCAAGGACCCGCGTTGCTGCGATGCGCCGATGCGCTGGCCGATGTCGGCCGCGGCAAGGAAGCCGCGCCCATCGCGCGCGACGCCTGGGTTCTGGCGATTTCCGATCCGGCCACCGAGGCCACCTATGTTCGCCGCTTCCCCGGCCTGATTTCCTCCGCCGATCAATGGGCGCGGTTCCAGCGTCTCGCCTGGAACGACGCCGCCGGGGCACAACGCCAGATCGCCTACCTTGACCCTGCTCAGGCGGCCAGGGCGACGGCGAGGCTGGCGTTGAAGTCGAATGTCCTCGGCTACACCGCCCGACCTGAGGATGAGCCGGGAACAATACTGGATTTGGCGCGGGCGTATCGAAAGCTCGACCAGGACCAGGCGGCTGTCGCGTTGTGGCGCGATTATGGCGCGGCCGCTCAAAAGGCCGCGCCGGAGCATCTGGATGCGTTCTGGTCGGAGCGGAACCAACTTGCTCGCAAACTGCTGCACGACGGCGATGCCCAGGGTGCGTATGCGATGGTCGCGGCGCATGGGCAGAAGGAGCCGGGGATCGTCGTGGAGGCGGAATTCCTCGCCGGGTTCATCGCGCTGCGGCGGCTGAACGATCCGAAGCTGGCGGCGGTTCATTTCAAGGCGCTGGCCGCTGCCTCGCCGGCGGTTCTGACCCAGTCCCGGGCGTATTACTGGCTCGGGCGGGCGACCACCGCGTCGGGCGGCAACGGCGCGGCGGAGTTTGCACACGCCGCGACCTGGCCGATGACGTTTTACGGCCAACTCGCGGCGCGCGCGGCCGGAGAGCCCGACGCGACCCTCATCCAAAGCCTGCGGGTCGGGCCGGCGCTTTCGGCCGGCATCGCCGCGACGCCGATCACGACGGAGTTGGCCCGCGCCGCGAACCAACTCGTCGCCTGGGGCGATCCGCGGCGGGCCCGGCCGTTCTTGTGGCGAATGGAGGAACTCGCGCGCACGCCGGCCGAGCGCATCGGTGTGGGCGATTACGCCGCTTCCATGGGGCTGCCGGATGTGACTGTGATGGTGTCCCGCCGGCTCGGACGCGACGGGGTCACGCCGCCGATGCAGGGCTGGCCAATGCCCGTCGAGCCGCCGCCCGTGCTGGAGCCGGCCATTTCGCTCGCGATCATGCGGCAGGAGAGTAATTTCGATATCGGGATCATCAGCGGGTC
>JBEKGV010000867.1:0-2656 GCA_050012615.1 Acetobacteraceae bacterium
CGAAATGTCCGCAGCCTGGCAACGGCAATGCCACGTGCTCATGCTCCACGCCATTGGCGATGCGCAGCAGCTTGTGCCGCACGCCGGCGTAGATCGGGCGGAAATCGAAGTCCCAGGGCGCGATATCCACGTCAAGCGCGGCGCGCACCTCGGGACGGGTCGTGACCGGGCCTGGGATCAGTAACAACATGGGGTGAAGCCTTCGCACGCAATGGCCCGGAAATCCACCCGCGTCCGGCTCCGGCTTGCCAAAACCGGGCGGATGGGGAACATACTCATCAGTATTGCCGGGAGGGCGCACCATGATCACAAAATTCGATAGCCTCTACGCGGGCCACGTCGATCTTGAGAATATCGGCTACGGCGGGACGCCGATCAACGATCGCCGTTTCGACAACGATCATCTCTCCACCGCGCTCTCCAAAGCCGAGGCGATGGCGCGCAAAATGGATGAGCTTGGCTACACCACCTTCTGGATGGCCGAGCATCATTTTCAGCGCGAGGGCACCGAATGTCTCCCGAACGTGCTGCTGATGGCGTTGCATCTGACGCATATCACCAAGAATCTGAAGATCGGCACTGGCTTTAACATCACACCGATGTGGCACCCGCTGCGCCTGGCCGAGGATTACGCGGTGGCTGATATCCTCACGAACGGGAGAGTCGTGTTCGGTGTCGGCCGGGGCTACCACACGCGCGAGGTCGAAACGTTCGGCGCGCCGCTGATCGATCAGGAAGCGAACCGCGAACTGTTCGAAGAACAGGTGGACATCATCTTCAAGGCATTCAACAGCGAAGAGTTCTCGCACAAAGGCAAGCATTATACGTTGCCGCCCGAGGTTCCGTATCGCGGCTACACTTTGAAGGAACTGACCCTCGTGCCGCGGCCGAAGCGTTTGCCGGTGGAGTGCTGGCAGCCGATCCAGGGTGGCTCCGAGCGTGCGTTGGCGTTCATGGCGAAGCACGGGATTCAGGGGATGATCGGCGGAGGCTCGGCCGATGGCGGCGCGATGCATAATGTCGTGTTGAAATGGCAGGAGGCGCATCGTCGTATCGGCAAGGAACTCGCGCTTGGCGAACGGCTGTGCTTCGGCTTCCACGCCTATATCGGCGAGAGCAAAGAGCAATGCATCCGCGAGGCCGCTAAATATTACGAAGAGAATATGAAGATGTTCGGCGAACTGCGGTTGAACCGGGCGATGACCGACGAGCAGATCGAAATCATGCGCGATCCGAAGCTGGCACCGACAGCGAAACTGCCGCGGATTGAGGACGCGGTGAAGTCGGGCGGCTTCCTGACAGGGTCGCCCGACGAAATCATCGAGCATCTGATGAAATTGGAAAAAGCCTATCCTGGGCTTGATCGGATCTCGATCAGCCTGTCTGTCGGCGTGCCGGAAGCGGTGGCGCTGGAGCAACTGGAACGGTTCGCGAAGGAGGTCATGCCGGCGTTCAAGGGACGGAAGATCGAGGTGAAGACGCCTGAGTTGGCAAAGTAGTACCATGGATCGTTGAAGCACGGCACGTCCCCACGCGTATGGCCGGCCCTGATTCCATGCACGCCAAGTTAGGGGGCGCACACCGCAATTTATGCGTCATGGCCGGGCTTGACCCGGCCACCAATCGCCGCAAGTGCCGCGCCAGATGGCCGGGTCAAGCCCGGCCATGACGAGAAAGAAAAGTGGGGTGCACCGAGTCTTAAGCACTATGGTACCCGACCCGTCCACGACGATGCGCTTTGACGATGCCGTCCAACGGATGCTTACCGCTGCACCAACTCGACCATGATGCCCTCGGGTCCTCGCACGAAGGCCAGCCGTAATCCCGCGCTTCGTGTCAGGGGCCCGATGGCGATGTCCGCTCCTTTGCGCCGCAGTTCGTCACAGGCCGCGTCGACGTTATCGACCGTCAGGCCGATATGTTCGAGGCCGTAATAAGGGAACGCGGGGGCCGGTGTCATCGCGTCGGCCGGATGGGTTGGCGCGATCAGGATCTTCTGTCCGCCGAGGGTCAGTGAGATCCTCTGCTGGCCTGGGTAAAGCGTGCCGGGCGGATAGACATCGCGCTTCGCCTCGGCGTTGAACATCGTTTCGAAAAATGTCGCGGTCGCGTCCGGGTTCGGGCTGCGCAGGTGGATGTGGTCGAAGCGAAAATCGTTCATCGCTACCTCACGAACTTCCAGGTGAAGCGGTTGCCGTCGGCTTCCACGAGCCCTGTGGTTGGGTTGGGAAAGTGGATCGGCATCACGAACGTTCCGGTGTCGGCGATCTCGTTTAAGAACCGGCGGCGGGACACGGCCGCCTCTTTCGCATCCCAGTCGAAGATGGTCGACCAGTCGGGTTCCCGGCACTGCAGAGCGTGGTGCATCAGGTCGCCGGTCACGACCGCGCGCTGACCGCCGGATTTGATGTTGACGCAGCAATGACAGGGCGAGTGACCGGGCGTGGGACTTAACCAGACGGTGTCATCCAACGTGTAGTCATCGTCGACAAGCAAGGCCTGGCCGGCTGCGACGATCGGCTCGCAGTTGAAGCGCCAGACGTCGCCGGGTGGATTCGCGCCCTGCTTCGTCGCTTCTTCCCAGGCCGCGTATTCCTTCTTGTGGAACACGTATTTCGCGCGCGGGAAGGTCGGCACCCATTGGCCGTTGCGCAGC
>JBEKGV010000868.1:0-2645 GCA_050012615.1 Acetobacteraceae bacterium
CGTCGTTCCGGCGACAGCCACAGGCCGGCTTCGGTGTCGACCATGACCTGACCGTCGACCTCGATCCGGCAGGCGTCAGGACGCAGCAGGCCCGCGGCGGCGAGGATGATCGTGGACTTGCCGGCCCCCGACGGGCCGAACAGCACCGTCACGCCGGGGGAAGGAACCTCGAACGCCATATCCATCCGCGCCGAGGGAAAATCGTGACGTAGTCGAACCGACAGACTCATCTGCCAAGTGCCACGTTCAATCTTTTGGCGACCCACTCCGACAGCAACAATCCGACCAACGCGAGGGTCAACGAAACCAGCGACAATTCGGCGGCCTTCATTTCGCCGCCCGGCACCTGGAGCGCGGCATAGATCGCCAGCGGCAATGTCTGTGTCTGCCCCGGAATGTTCGCCGCGAAGGTGATCACCGCGCCGAACTCGCCGAGGCAGGTCGCAAAGCCGACGATCCCGCCCACCAGGATACCGGGCGAGGCCAAGGGCAGCGTGACGTTGAACAGCCGGTCCAGCCGTCCCGCACCCAGGGTACGCGCGGCCTGATCGAGGCCGGGATCGACGGCCTCGAGCGACAGCCGGACAGATCGGACCATAACCGGAAACGTCATCACCGCGCACGCGAGACTTGCACCCGCCGTCGTGAAAACAAGCCTTACGTCGAACCACGCCAGCAGCAACGAGCCGATCGGTCCGCGAATGCCGAACAGGATCAGCAGCAGCCAGCCTGTGACAACCGGAGGCAGCACCAGCGGCAGATGCACCAGTGCATTCACCCAGGCCCGCCCCGGAAACCGGTACCGCGCCAGCAGCCACGCCATGGCGACGGCAAGCGGCAGACCAAAGCTGACGGCGCGCGCGGCGACGATCAATGTCAGCCGAACGGCTTCCCATTCCTCGGCTGAAAGGATCAGGTCATTCGACCTTGAAGCCGCGCTGCGCGAACACCGCACGCGCGGGCGCGCTCGACAGGAACGTCATCAGAGCGCGCGCTTCCGCCGTATCGCCCGATTTGGTGACGGCGAAAGGATACGACACCGGATCGTGGCTGTTGGCCGGGAAGGTGCCGGCGATCATAACGGCCTTGGAAACAGCCGCGTCGGTCGCGTAAACGATCCCGGCGGGCGCCTCGCCGCGTTCGACCAGCAGCAACGCCGAGCGCACGTCGTCGGTCCGCGCCAGTCTGGGCTGCACGCTGTCCCACATCCCCAGCGCCTTGAGCGCCTGTTCGGCGTAAATCCCGACCGGGACATGCGCCGGATCGCCCGTCGCCAGACGTCCGCTCGGACCCAGAAGGCCCATCATGTCGAAGCTCTTGCTGATCGTGACATGCATCGGCTTGTCGGCCGGGACGACCAGAACAAGATCGTTGCCGAGCAAATCCTTTCGCGTATCGACCGCGACCAACTTTTTGTCCGCCAGATAGTCCATCCACTTTTCATCCGCCGAGGCGAAAAGGTTCGCGGGTGCGCCTTGCTCGATCTGGCGTGCCAGGGTCGAACTCGCACCGAACGAAAGCACCAGGGGCTGATGGCCGGCCGCCACCCACACCTTAGAAATGTCCTTCATCGCGTCCGTCAAACTCGCCGCCGCGAACACCGTCAGTTGCTGCGCGCGCGCGGTCAGCGGCAGCAGCAGCACGATCAAAACGTAGAGAAAACGCATGACGAAGCCTCAGGGTTGGAGGGAACGAACGCTGCCGGTCACGGCATCGAGCTGCTTAGGTGTCAGAGCACGGCCGTAGACCACCGCGTAAAATGTCGCCGCTATGGTCGCCGGTTCATGACCGCCCAGCCAGGCGAGGCCGAGGAGGCGATTGATGGAGGGCGGTTCTTCGACCCAACCGAAAGGCAGCGAGGGCGCGACCAAGGCATGGTCTTCACGGATCGCCCGCACCGATTTCCAGGCATCGGGATGCGTAAGGGTCGCTCGCATCGCCGGGTCGGAGAAAATCACGATATCTGGATCCAGGGCGGCGATCGCTTCGATACTGGATGTGCGGAACGTTCCCTGACCGTCCGGCGCGATCACCTGCCAGCCAAGGCGCTTGAACACCTCGGTCACGTCGGTATCGGGCGCGGTGACGGTCAGACCGTCCGCGCCTCTCGCGTAAAGCACGCGGGGATGTGCGCCGAACGAGGCGGGCAGGGGCCTGGCCGGCAACGCCAGCATCGCCTCGGCGAACGCCGCCAGCGTTTCGGCGCGGGCCTCCCGGTGCAGGATAGTCCCAACCTGGCGGACGACCTTCGGAATGTTGTCGAATGACCCCGCGAACAGCAAAGTCGGAATGCCGGTCTTTTGCTGGGTCGTTTGTGCCAACTCGAAATAGCGGGGCGTCACTTCTCCGTAGTCGAGGATCAGATCCGGCTTCAACGCCTTGATCTTGTCCGTCACATCGTCTCGGCCGGTCAGGCGGGGAATGCGCGGATGGTTGGCGCTGTCGGGGAGGAACGCCTTCGCCCCGTCGGACAGGGGACCGGGCCAGCCAACCATCAAATCCGGAGCGATCGCCTCGAGTAAAATGGCGGCGGGCGGGCCGGCCGGGACCACATGCTGGATCTGATCTGGAATTTGGACGGCGCGGCCGGTTGAATCGGTGACCTCGGCCGACAACGCGACGCCTGACCAAAGCAGCGGCAAAAG
>JBEKGV010000869.1:0-2639 GCA_050012615.1 Acetobacteraceae bacterium
GCTGCCGTTCGAGAAGGCCGCCGCGGAACAACCAAAGACGACTTCGCGGCGGCCACCGCTGCTGCCGGTCAACATGCCGCCGCTCCCGCTTCCGGTGGCCTCCCGCCCCCGCGTCGTCACGGCGGCCGGCCAGGAATTTCAGGAGATGCTGCGAGACGCCGGACGCTCCTCGGTCCGCATTCTCCTGGTCGAGGACAATCCCGCTAACCTCCGCGTAACTCAGGCTTTGCTGGAAACTCTGGGCTGCGAGGTGCGGACGGCCGTCAACGGGACCCAGGCCGTGGCGGCGTATCGGGATGGGGTCTTCGACCTTGTTTTGATGGATTGCCAGATGCCGGAAATGGACGGCTACCAGGCGACCGGAGCAATCCGCCAGGTCGAATCGCTGCTCGGACATGCCACCCCGATCGTCGCGCTCACGGCACACGCGCTGGACGGCAGCCGCGAAGAGTGCCTGGCCGCGGGCATGAACGACCAATTGTCGAAACCGCTGACATTGGCCGCGTTGACGAGCAAATTGGTGGAGTGGCTTTCGGCGGCCCGTCCCGCTGCGTGAGGCCGCTCAGGTCATCGCGGCGAATTTCGTGCGTGCCAGCAGCATATCATCGAGCGAACCAAATGCATTTGTGTAGTGACCTTGATAGCCGCGATCGTGCAGGGCACCGAACAAGAAGCTGAAGTCGAAATCTCCCTGACCCGGCAGCAGATGCTCTTCCTTGCCGTTACGGAAGCAGTCGGCCAGCCGCACTTCAGCCACAAGATCGAACGGCGTCGCCGCGAGAAATCCTTCGACGCCTTCCGGCACCAAATGAGCGTGGTTCGCGGTGAACGATAAGCCGAAAGCGGGCGATTGGATTTGTTCGTAATACCAGCGCCATTCGTCGATCGTATGTGCCAGGTAATGCACCTCGGCGTCGGGCGGTTCCTTGTTCAGGTTCTCCAGCAAAAGCCGCGTGTGTTTCGTTTCGGCATAATCGATCACGCGGCGTAAGCGATCCAACCCCGCCTGCATCCGCCGGGTCACATTCGAACTGAAATGATAGCCGGCGTGGACAACGATCCAGCCGGCGCCCAGTCGTTCGGCGGCGTCGGCATACGCTTTCAGGTACGCATCGACTGAGTCAGCAACCAGCGGTGCGAGCTCCGCGACATTGACGGCGGAGGAGGTGTGCAGGCCAAGACGGATGCCAGCCCGATCGCATCTGTCACGGATACGGCTGGCTCGCGCGGCGTCGATGCGCGTGAACGCGTTGTCGCCGCCGTCGAGTTGGACGTCGATGATCCGTACACCGTGCCGTGCAGCCCAGTCGACGGCGTCTTCGAGAGGAAGCTTCTCGCCGATGTCGATTCCGATCCGCGCGGCATCAGGCATGGTCGTCTCCTATTGGGCGTGGCCTACAACGTCATGGCCGGCCGCCGAGCCGGCCTTCTGTCGCCGCACTGTGCCGCGAGAGATCACCGGGTCAAGCCCGGCGATGGCGGGGTGCTGCGTGTAGCAGCAACGCCACCATCGCGGCGCGACAAAGCTCACGCCATTCTACAGTGTCAGCACCATGCGTCCATCAATCTGGCCCGCTTTGAGGCCGGTGAAAATTTGATTGATGTCGTCCAGCTTCGCCTCATGGATGTGTGCTTTCACTTTACCCTCCGCGGCGAACGCGAGGGCTGCGATCAGATCCTTGCGGGTTCCGACGATCGGGCCGCGGATGGTGATGGTTTTCAGCACCACGTCGAGTATGGGCGTCGGGAAGTCGCCTGGCGGCAGGCCGCACAAACTAACGGTACCGCTCCGCCCGGCCCGTCAGCTCTTGCCGGCGTAGCTCTTCGCCATCCCCTCGCCGGGTTCGGCCTGAGGACCAAACGGCATGATCGGATAGCGCAGACCCGCCTTGGACAGTCCGGTCAACCCGGTGACCGCGCGTTCCAGATCCTCGGGAGGGCAGGCCATCAACATCTCGTCATCCGCGACCCCACCGTACCGGCGTTCGGCGTAGCAAGGGATCGACAGACTGACACTGTGTGTTTTCAACGCGTGGCCCCAACTGTCAGCGCAGGCGCTTTCGCCGCTGATGCTGAAATCGTAACGCTTATAGTTGCGCCACTGCAGACCATTGATGAACAGGATCATTTGCGCCGGGTTGCCATAGAACAGGCAGACGTCCGGTGGATCCAGCCGAGCGGTCCGCAGCGGCGAAATCGCCAGGCCATGATACTTGCCCGGCGAAACACGCGGCATGCCCGCCTGATGCGCAGCCGCCGCCTCGCGATTTTCGAACCAAACGCCTTCCATCTTCCGCCCGGACGTATAGATCTCGCCCGGCGCGTCCAGGCCGATCACGCTGGAGCAACTGGAGAACGCCGGCACGTTCTCGGTGGTGATGCCAAGCGTGAAACCGGCCATTCGCGACTGGGTCACGAGCTGGCAGGTCGAGAATGTCTTGCCCTTCGCCGGCCGGCGAAGGCCGGGAACGGCGTTCATCGCATCGACGTCCTCGAACAACTTCATGCCGATCGGGAATGTGCGCAGCCGCAACAACTGATTGAGTTGTTCAGCGAGGCCAGCGATCGACTGACCGTCCAGCTTTCGTGTCTCCGTGACCGGGGCATCGTTCATCGCGACAATCTCCTCCAGGCGCATT
>JBEKGV010000870.1:0-2637 GCA_050012615.1 Acetobacteraceae bacterium
GTTCCTGTATTTGTGACGAATACCCGAACCGCTGATTTCCACGCCGGATAATCGTTCAGGCATACCTCAAACATGGTGAGGACCGGTGCGCGACGCCAATTCGCCAGGATGATCGGCAGATGCTTAGCGTGCATGCGGAAAAACGCATTTTCCGACCCAGTGAGTGACTCCCGAAGGTCGCGCTCACGCCCGCTTGATGCGACCTTCCCTTTCATCCCTCGTCGATACGGCTGAAACCGTGCGGTATGTTACCTTGGTGAGATAAGCGTCTGCGGTATACCGCCCGGCGCGAACAGCGTGCTGCTGCCGTTGCCGTTGTTCATGAGGAATCCTTGTCCGCCGCTTGGAAGCATGACGGTATCCATTGACCCGACATGGCCAGTGATAAACGCCGGTCCTCTGGACGTGACGACCGATTGTCCTGTCGACGAGGATGGCGAACCAAGGAGTGCGACCGGTATCACCGAAGCAGAACCGGGCTCCGCACCCCATGCCGACGCCTGGACGCCTGCTGCCGCCAGCAGAGCCATCGCGGCGATTGCGACAGCCCTTGGCATGATGCGCAAATCGAGCGCGTGAGTTTTGGTCATGTCAGTATCCTTTCCTGCATTCGGGCTCGGCCCGCCGGATGACGGGTGCTTCATCTGCCCGGGGCACCATCTCGATCGGTTGCCGGAGCGAGATATCGCATCGCACCGCCCGATCTTTGAGGTACGGACGCACGCATGCCGACATGCGCGTTCGGAATTCCGCGAGCGCCGGGCTGCTCAGAGGCCCTCAGGCGCGTTCAGGCCATCACCAATGACTTCAAAGAGCTTCATATGCGATGCGAAGGTCACCGAATGTGAACCGTGGAGACCTTGGGTGGCCGCCATGCGTTCAGACAGCGACTCTTCCACCCGATTGCGTCATGGCCGGCCAGGACGCGACCATGGTGGCGTGGGTCAATCTTTGTGCCGGTTGGTAATACCTAACAACAATCCGTCTTCTTTTCGTGGCGACGCGATTCGGCCTCGACCTCGGCTCAGTCAAAAAATGCGGCCGGCCCGGGCGGGAGGGCCGGCCGCTAGTACGGCCGTCACGAATGATGAGCGGCCGCGGACGAATCCGGTTGGGAGGGGGAAACCGGATACGTGTTCGAGGAATCGTAACCGCGGACATTTCAACGTCGATCGTCGCATGCGAGAACGGGATGGGCTGACTTTACTCGTTACCGGCATCGTGGTGGCCATCGCCATGGCCAGCGGCAATGTCCGGCACGCTACGCTGCCGCCGTTATATACGGATCATTCGCCACGAAAGTCCTGAGAGTTCTCCTGAGTTCTTATGAGACTCTCTGTGCGGGACAGGTAAAATGGCCGCCGCTGACCCTATATCGCTACAGGCGCACGTTACCGCGATTGATGCGGCGCGCCACGATTGAGGGCGGAACGCAGTCGAGAGTCTCTGAGTGACACCGTAACAAGTTCAACTCGCGGACGGCCGACGCGTCCCGGCCTCCGCAGAATTGCCGATCGTTCCCTCGAAACTGAACTTTCGCGCCAGCTTCCTGACGGGATATGGCATCGGCCGCTACGGCGCCGGCCAGTTGCCGGACGCGACCATCGCGCCGAACGGTTCACCCGCGCCGATCCCTGAAGTCCAGGCCTTGATCGGATTGGTCGGGCGCCCGAGCCCCGACGTGGACCTGTACATCTACGTGGGCACCGAACAGGCGGGAAAGACGGCTTTCACCGTCGCCGGAAAGGGTTACGGCTACGGCAGTCCGCTGTTCGTCAACAGCGGATGCGACACGGAACTGAGCCCATCGACCTGCACCGGAAACACTTCGGGCCTCACGCAGGGGACGATCGGTGCCTGGTGGCGCTTCCTGCATGGCGATGCCGGCACGATGCAATTAGGCGCGCAATACTCGTACACGCGCCGTCAGGCGTCCCAGGGGGTAGGCGGGGCGCCCAGAACCGACGAGAACATCGTCATGGTAAGCCTCCGTTACTACCCATTCCAGTAACGATCGCAACGCCCGCCAACGCGGTCCGTTTGGGCGGTCGTGCCGGGCGACGCGGGGTCATTTGGCTCCACAAGACGCAATGCGGTGAAGGCGCGGATCGAACCGATATTGATCTTTCAGCCTGCGGAATATCGCAGCGGCCGGTGGCAGTCCACGCCAGGCGTCGTGCATGCCGGCACTCTGTGGCGGCGCTGCGACACCTTGCAATCCGCTGAAATCGGATTGACGATCAATGATCATGCTTCCCGTGACCGTCCAACCGACGGCAATCGAGTTCGGCCGGTTCCGGGTCTTGTTGCATCGACGCGAGCTGCTCGCTGACAATCGGCCGGTGGAACTCGGCGCGCGCGCGTTCGACGTGCTGATGGCGCTGATCGAGGCTCAGGGGACTGTTGTCAGCAAGGATGCGCTGCTTGAGCGCGCCTGGCCGGACCGGATCGTCGAAGAGAATAATCTGGCTATTCAGATCCTGGCGCTACGCAAGGCGCTCGGAGCTGAGCGCGGCCTGATCCGCACGGTCTTCGGACGAGGCTATCAATTCACCGGCGAGATCCGCGTGGTCTCGCCGTCGCCTGATGTCGAGAGAGCCCAGGTAACGCCTGAAGCGGCACCCATGCCGCCCCGCC
>JBEKGV010000871.1:0-2634 GCA_050012615.1 Acetobacteraceae bacterium
AGGTGCCGGGGATCGTTGAAGCGGCGATGAATCGCTTCGCGGCGCGCACTGGCCGGCAATATCGTTTGTTCGATTATGAGGGCGATCCGGACGCCGAGCGGGTGTTGATCCTGATGGGGTCAGGGGTTGAGACGGCACGCGGGGCCGCCGCGGCTTTGCGAGAAGCCGGGGAAAAGGTGGGCGTCCTGCAGGTGCGGTTGTTTCGTCCATTCTCCGTCGCGCATTTCCTTGCCGTGTTGCCGGGGACGGTCCGCGCGATCGCCGTGCTCGACCGGACCAAGGAGCCTGGCGGCACGGGCGAGCCATTGTTCCAGGATATCGTGACCGCTCTCGCCGGTGCGGTCGGCCGCGGCGAACGGGCGACAATGCCGCGGGTGATCGGCGGCAGGTATGGCTTGTCCTCGAAGGAATTCACCCCGGCGATGGCCAAGGCGGCGTTCGACGAACTGAAGGCATCGAAACCTCGGACCAACTTCACCCTCGGGATCGATGACGACGTCAGCCACTTAAGTCTCGCCATCGACGAAAGTTTTCAAATCGAGAAAGCCGACGTCACGCGCGCCGTGTTTTATGGGCTCGGCGCCGATGGCACCGTTGGCGCCAACAAGAACAGCGTCAAGATCATCGCGGAGGACGCGGGCCGCTACGCGCAGGGCTATTTTGTTTACGACTCGCACAAATCCGGTGCGCAGACGATCTCGCATCTTCGCTTTGGGCCTGAGCCGATCCACGCGCCGTATCTGATTGCGCAGGCGGGGTTCGTGGCGGTGCATCAGTTCGTGGCATTGAAACGGCAGGATCTGCTACATGTCGCGGCGCCGGGAGCCACGGTGCTACTGAATGCGCCTTACACGCCGGCGGAGATCTGGGATCGGCTGCCGAGCCCAGTACAGCAGACGTTCATCGACAAGAAGCTGCGCCTGTTCGTCATCGATGCGTCCGCGGTCGCGCGCGAGGTCGGCCTGGGGTCACGGACCAACACGGTTCTGCAAACATGCTTTTTCGCGATTTCCGGCGTGCTGCCGCGTGAGAAGGCGATCGGCCACATCAAGGATGCGATCCGAAAAACATACGAACAGAAGGGTCAGTCGGTCATCGCCAAGAACTTCGCGGCGGTCGATGCCACTCTGGCGCGGCTTAACGAGGTTCCGGTTCCGGCGGATGTCACGAGTAAGATAGATATGGCTTTGCTGGTGCCGGCGGACGCCCCGGATTTCGTCCGCACCGTGACCGCGCGGATTTTCGCCGGGCTCGGCGATCAGGTTCCGGTCAGCGCCATACCAGCCGACGGAACCTTTCCATCCGGCACCTCCGCGTTCGAAAAGCGCAATATTTCGGAAAGCGTCCCGGTCTGGCGCGAGGACCTGTGCGTCCAATGTGGTCAATGCAGCTTCGTCTGCCCACACAGCGTGATCCGAGCGAAATACTATAACGAAAAACGGCTGGAAGCGGCTCCGGAAAGTTTCAAATCAGCGCCGGTTAACGCGCGCGGTTATCCCGAGGCGCGCTTCACCTTGCAATTCTACGTGGAGGATTGCACGGGATGTGGTCTCTGCGTCGAGGCTTGCCCGGAAACCAGCCCGCGCGAGGCCGACGTGAAGGCGATCAACATGGCGGATAAGCTGCCGCTGTTGACGGCGGAGCGCGCCAACATCGCGTTCTTCGAAACCCTGCCGGTAAACGACCGCGCGCGGGTGGATTTCGCGGATGTGCGCGGCGTGCAGTTCCTGGAACCGCTGTTCGAGTTCTCGGGCGCCTGCGGTGGTTGTGGCGAGACGCCTTATCTCAAGTTGCTGAGCCAGTTGTTCGGCGATCGGGCGCAGATCGCCAATGCCACGGGCTGCTCCTCGATCTATGGCGGCAACCTGCCGGTCACGCCCTGGACAAAGAACGCTGAAGGCCGCGGGCCGGCCTGGTCGAATTCGCTGTTCGAGGACAATGCCGAGTTCGGTCTTGGCTTCCGTCTCGCCGCCGACAAGCACCTGGAGATTGCGTTGTCGCTGCTGGCCGGTCTCGCGGACAAAGTTGGGTCCGACCTCGCGACCGCGATCGCGAAGGCACCACAGATCAAGGAATCCGAAATCAGGGCGCAACGGATACGGGTCGCGCAATTGAAGACCCGGCTATTGAGCATGAAGGAACCGGCCGCGCTCGATCTGCTGTCCGTCGTCGATCATTTGGTTCGGCGCAGCATCTGGATCGTCGGCGGTGATGGATGGGCTTATGACATCGGCTATGGCGGCCTCGATCATGTGCTGGCAAGTGCACGAGACGTCAATGTGCTCGTGCTGGACACCGAAGTTTATTCCAACACCGGCGGTCAGGCATCGAAAGCGACTCCACTGGGCGCCGTCGCGAAGTTCGCCGCATCGGGTAAGCGGACGGCGCGCAAAGATCTCGCGTTGCAGGCGATTGCTTATGGCAACGTTTATGTGGCCCAGGTGGCGATGGGTGCGAATCCTCAACATACATTGCAGGCGTTTCGAGAGGCTGAGGCGTATGATGGACCATCGCTGATTCTGGCTTATAGCCACTGCATCGCGCATGGCATCGATATGCGTTTTGGCATGAAGCAGCAGGACCTGGCGGCGGCCAGTGGCTATTGGCCGTTGTTCCGCTTCAACCCGATGATGC
>JBEKGV010000872.1:0-2628 GCA_050012615.1 Acetobacteraceae bacterium
TGCCGCGCATCGATCCCGACGACGTGTTGCTGAAGGTCATCGGACCTGATCGCGCCATCGGCGGTGTGGTTTATTCAGCCAGCGCCGTGATCGATCCAGGCGTTATAGAGGTGGAACAACCTAAGAGCCGTGTCGTGCTTGGTGAGCCGAATGGCACGCTGTCTCCGCGGGTCGCGGCGCTCGCGGAACTGATCACCAAAGGCGGGATCAGCGGCGAGGCGACGACGGAAATTCGCACGGAGATCTGGAACAAGCTGATCGGCAATCTGGCGGGCGGAACTCTGGCGGTGCTGTCGGGCATGGCGCCAAAGTCGGTCTATACCGAGCCGGCCGCACGGGAGGCCGCGCTGCGCATGATGCACGAGGCCGCGGCGATCGCCCAGAGTTTGGGGGCGCGGCCGGGGACGAACCATGAGGGACGGGTGAAGACCCAGTCCGGCATGGATCATAAACCGAGCATTTTGCAGGATCTGGAGCTCGGCCGGCCGATGGAGATCGATGGATTGTTCGACGCGCCGTTGGCGTTGGCTCGGATCGCGGGGGTGGAGACGCCGACGCTCGATCTGCTGGTGGCGCTATGCAAACTGCGAGCCCGCGCTTCGGGCCTTTATGGGAGCTGACGACATGGAAATGCGCATCTACGGCCGCACGGGTATGAACATCTCGATCCTGGGGTTTGGCTGCGGGGCGGTCGGCGGGCTGATGGTTCGCGGCGCGGCGGCCGATCAGGAGAGAGCGGTCGGGAGGGCACTCGACGTGGGCATCAATTATTTCGATACGGCGGTGCAGTATGGGAATGGTGCGTCCGAAACGAATTTGGGTCGGACCATGAAGGTGTTGAAGCCGCCGCATGCGTTCGTGGGGACGAAGGTGCGGTTGCCGGCCGGGGATTTTGGCCGCATCGCCGAGGCGGTGACTGAGTCTCTGGATGGCAGCCTCGCGCGGCTGCAAATGGATCATGTCGATATATTTCACCTGCACAATGCGATCACGGTGAATGGCGGCGGCGATACGCTGAGCGTCGCGCAGGTGCTGAACGAGGTTGTTCCGGCGTTCGATGTTCTTCGCAAGGCCGGCAAGACGCGGTTTCTGGGGATTACCGCCGTGGGCGACACCGAGGCTCTGCTGCGTGTGATCGACGCGGAGACATTCGACAGCGCTCAGGTCAGCTACAACATGCTCAATCCGTCGGCGGGCGAGCCTCTGCCGGCGGGATATCCGGCGCAGGATTACGGCCGGATGTTCGATCATACGCAAAAAGCGGGCGTGGGTGTCGTCGGTATCCGGGTGATCGCGGGCGGGGCGCTGAGCGGGTCCGAGCAACGGCATCCGATCGCCTCGCCGCCGCCGGCACCGATCGGCACGGCGAACAGTTATGAGGCGGATGTGGCGCGAGCCCGGAGATTGATGCCGCTGGTGGCGGAGGGGTACGCGGCCAGCCTGCCGGAAGCCGCGACCCGGTTCGCCATCACGCATCCGGCGATGGGGACGATCCTCGTTGGGATGGCGACGGTCGACGAGTTCGAAGGCGCTCTGGCGGCGGTTCAGAAAGGGCCACTTCCGGCGGCGGCATTGGCGCGGTTGGCGGAGCTGCGGGCTGGGTTTTCCGGGGAAACCCGCTAGGCAGCGCGCGAAGAAGCACGCGAAGGGGAAACCGAGGATGGCGACACCGCGACTGGCCGATCGGCTGGAAATTCAGGTGTTGGTCGATAACGTTACCGACTCGCTTTCGTCCACGCCATCGTTCGTTACGCGAGAATGGCCGCGGCTTCAGCAATCCGGCATGCGCTTCCTCACGGGCGCATCGCTCTGCTGTGCCAATCACGGACTGGCGCTCGTGATCACCGCGCATGGCCCCAACGGCGCGCGCACGATGCTGTTCGACGGCGGTCCGGTCGACTACGCCGTGGAGCGCAACGGAACCCGATTGGGCATCGACTTCGCGACGATCGAGGCGGCGATGCTGTCGCACGGCCATTGGGATCATGCCGGCGGGATACCCCGCGCGCTCGGCATGGTCACCGCGGCGAACGGAAACCGACCGGTCCCGCTATACCTCCATCCAGGCATGTTCGGCGCCATTGGAGCGCGCCAACCGGATGGCGGGGTGTTGCCGATGGATCCGATCCCCGACCCGGAACAATGGAAGAATTTCGGTGCCGATCCCGTGGTGACACGAGAGCCGGTGGGATGCCTCGACGATCTGTTCTGGATCAGCGGCGAAATCCCGCGGCGGACTGCCTATGAAAACGGATTGCCGAGTCAGGTGCGGCGCGATGCGGCAGGCATCTGGCGATCCGACCCTCTCGTGATGGACGAGCGTTTCCTGGCCGTGCACGTGAAGGACAAAGGTCTGGTCATCTTCAGCGCGTGCTCGCATGCCGGCATCGTCAACGTGCTGCATCACGCCCGTGCGTCGTTTCCGGGCGTGAAACTATACGCGGCGATGGGCGGTTTTCATTTGGCCGGACCGACCGAGGCGGCCATCCCCGATACGGTGCGCGATCTGGCTGATTTCGGCCTCGATCTGATCATTCCGGGGCATTGCACCGGCTGGCGAGCGGTCAACGCGCTGGAACGCGCCTATGGCGAAAAGGTGGTGGTGCCGTCAGCGGTCGGCAAGCTGTT
>JBEKGV010000873.1:0-2627 GCA_050012615.1 Acetobacteraceae bacterium
TTTCTCGATTTCCCACCGTGTCTTCGCCGGCGGTTCGCTTCTCTTCGAGTTGCCGATGCCAATCTATCTCGAGGCTCCGCTTGGGATATTTCGTTCCTCCGGCCGGTTTTTCTGGCTGATCGCGTACGCCCAGGTGGCGATGGTCGTCATGCTGGCCTTCCGCCGGCAGCGGCCGGTGCTCGCTTGTTGCGTGGCTGTCGCGGCAATCCTGCAGCTGGTCGATGTACAGCCGTTGCGACAGCAAATCATCGCCAGTATCGCCGCCGGACCCAGTGACGTGGACATTGACCGCGATCAGGTCGCACGTCTGGTCAGTGAGGCGAGCCTCGTCGAGGTCGTGCCAAGCTTTCAATGCAGCGAAACTGAGACGCGAGGCGAAACTGACAAGTTGATGCGGACGAACATGGAATTGATGCTCGCGACGGCGCGCGCCAACGTCCCCACCAACACCGTCTACCTGTCGCGGCAAAGCTACGGGCTCACGATGGCCGACATCCTGCGCGCGCCGTCACGCGCCAGGGAGATGAAGCGGCAACGCCGCGACGAATACTGCGAGCGGGAGATCGAACAAGCACGCGGCGGCGGACGCCCGGGTGAGGTTTTCGTGCTTCTCGCCGACCAGCCGAGCCAACAAGAGATGGCGCCGGGCATCACCTGCTCGCCGCTCTCGTGGGCACGGTATTGCGAGAGGTCCAAGGAGTGAGCGTCGGAGAATATGGTCATGGATGAACCCCACATGAGCAAGTCACCAACCCTCGCGATCGTGATTCCCTGCTATAACGAGGAGGACGTCCTGCCGGAGACCCGTCGCCAAACCGTCATATTGATCCGCGGACTCGTCGAAGCTGGTAAAATCTCAAGGGATAGCACCATCTACTTCGTGGATGATGGGAGTCGCGACCGCACGTGGCCTCTGATCGAACAATTTTCCATCGAAGGTCCGCATGTAGCTGGGATAAAGCTGTCCCGAAATCGTGGTCACCAGAATGCGCTCCTGGCAGGCTTATTTACCGCCGAGGGAGACGCCGTCGTCAGCATAGACGCTGACCTACAGGATGACATCTGCGCGATCACCGAAATGGTGGATCGGTTTCTCGCCGGGGCGGAGATCGTCTATGGCGTACGGCGAATGCGCGACAGTGATTCACCGTTTAAGCGTGTAACCGCTGAACTTTTTTACCGATTGATCGACGCACTAGGTGCGGAGTCCATCCATAACCATGCGGACTATAGGTTGATGAGCCGGCGGGCGGTGGAGACTTTGAAGCAGTACCGTGAGGTAAATATTTATCTCCGTGGAATTGTGCCATTGCTCGGGTTCCGATCCGCCATCGTACATTATGACCGCGCGCAACGATTTGCGGGCAAGTCCAAGTACCCACTGCGTAAGATGGTTGCATTGGCCCTTGAGGCGGTCACGTCTTTTTCCGTGGTGCCGCTGCGGCTGATCACACTCA
Source organism: Acetobacteraceae bacterium (assembly GCA_050012615.1). Classification (GTDB taxonomy): domain Bacteria; phylum Pseudomonadota; class Alphaproteobacteria; order Acetobacterales; family Acetobacteraceae; genus Rhodopila. Next base: position 1,458 of record JBEKGV010000873.1, read on the forward strand.
TTGGCTTTCTGGTGTTCGTCGGCACAACCATTGTCAGCCTTTGGGCGCTCTGGGTACGTCTCTTCAGCAATAGCGCGGTACCTGGATGGACATCAATCGTATTGCCGGTATACTTTCTTGGTGGAATCCAAATCTTCTGCATTGGCATGCTCGGCGAGTACCTTGGAAAGGCCTATGCGGAGGTGAAGGCTCGGCCCAGATACCTGATCGAGAAAACGGTGTCGGCCCATACCAATAAGGCGTTACCCGTTGCAAAAGTAAAAAGCGAAGTCGAAATTTCTGAGACTGTCGTATATCCCCGCTAAGGTCGGTTTTGAATGTGCGACCGTCGCTCGCCGTTCGTGACACACCCGTGGAGCCCAGGCACGACCCGATGCCCTGCGATTTTACATCCGATGAAGCGGCTTTGCAATTGTCACTGGGTTCTGCCTCAGTGCTACCGCATTTGACCGAGGACGGAGCGGGCGAAACCATTGGACCAACCAGAGCGCTTCCGCTTTCGCCTCCACGAGACGTATGGTTGTGCGGCGTGCAGGACGTTGAGGGCAAGTTTCCTCAGTGTGGTGAGGTTTTCCTGCCCATGATCGCGGCGGTTCGACGATGGGGCCATGATCAGATTGCACACCGCGACACCGTGACATCAGCGAGGGACCTCGCAGGAGCCGCGCCGACGTCAGAAGATCAATTGGGTGACCTATCATGGCCGGATATCGATGGCGCGGCTGACCACAGCTCACGAACCATCGAGCCCTCTCCTGTTGTAACCGTGAGCGTACCGAACGTCAGCCCCGCCCTCCGGAATAATGCGCAGCGCGCGTTCGCGGGCCGCGGTGCGCATCTCGTCAAGCTTTGCCGGCGAGGCGGAAAACAATCGGTCTGACGCAGTCACGATCGTTTCGGGATAAAGGGGATCGATGAGCCAGCCATCGTTGCCGTCGCTACCATTTCAATGGCCGCCTGGCTGCATATGCTGCCGAGCACCACCCCAACGGGCGACGATCAAGCCTGGGTTTGGTCGCGTTGGGCTCGGGTGCGCCGGGAGGCCGGGATTACGCACATGCCAAACTACACCAGTGCCACACGGCGCCCCAACGGCCGCAGCACACCGACCGCCAGCAACGCGACAGCGAGATTGGACACGGCCGCGACAACGAACACCGTCTCCCACAT
>JBEKGV010000874.1:0-2624 GCA_050012615.1 Acetobacteraceae bacterium
GACGCGCACTGCTCCTCGTCATCACCGGGCCTGACCCGGTGATCTCTCGCGGCAACGTGCTGGAACAGATCACCGGGTCAAGCCCGGTGATGACGAACGGAGGAGAGCCTGGCTGAAGCGATAATTAGTAGGCGCCGCCTAAGTTAAGAGGCCCGCACCTCAATTTACGCGTTATGGCCTCCCCCGACTTGATCGGGGGATCACCCGGCCATGACGAGAAAAGCGGCGTGCATCGGCCTTAATTTAGTGCCTATGGGGTCAAGCCCGGCGATGACGTGGTGGGTGACCGCGCCGAGGCCGCGGAAATCAATGCTTCGTGCCGCCAGTCTCCGCCGCCGCCTGTTTCGTGCCCTCCGGCAAATCGGTTTCCCAACCGCCGCCGAGCGCTTTGTAAAGCGCCACGAGATTGGCGGAGACCGTCGTCGTGCTGTCCGACAACGACAACTGGTTGGTCAACAGTGTCTGTTCCGCGACCAGCACAGTCAGAAAATCCGACACTCCCTGCGCGTAACGCTGTCGCGCCAGATCCAGCGCGCGCTGACTTTCGGCCACCGCCTCGATCAATTGTTCGCGGCGTCCTTGCTCCGACCGATACGCGATCAAAGCGTTATCCACCTCATGCAACGCCGTCAGCACGGTCTGCTGATAGGTCAGCACGGCTTCCTTTTGCTGCGCTTCGGTCAGGTGCAGCGTCGCCTTCAACCGGCCGCCTTCAAAAATCGGCACGGTAACGCCTGGCCCCAGCGAGTACTGCCTCGCGTTCCATCCGAACATCGGGGCGAACTCGAGGGCTTGCAGACCAACGCTGCCGCTTAGCGTCACCGAAGGATAGAAAGCCGCCTGCGCCACGCCGATATTCGCCGTCGCGGCGTGCAACTGGGCCTCGGCCTGACGCACGTCCGGCCGCCGGCGGGCCAGTTCCGACGGCAACCCCACCGGCACGCGCGGCGGAACCGGGGGCACCGAGCCTGGCTTTTGCAACTCGGCCCGCAGCCCATCCGGCGGCATGCCGAGCAACAGCGACAACGCGTTGATCAATTGCGCTTCCTGTTGTTCCAGCGCCGGAATTTGCGCGAGTGTCGTGCTGACCTGAGTGGCGGCGTTGGCCACATCGAGGCTCGTCGCCACGCCGCCTTGCGCACGCTGTTGCGCCAACTTCAGGCTGTCCCGCGCTATCCCGGCGTTGTCTCGCGCGATCCGCAACTGGGTCTGCACGCCACGCAGCGTGATATAATCGCGCGCGACCTCGGCGAGGTTGGTCAGCAGCACACCGCGCCGCGCTTCCTCGGATGCCACGGTGGTGGCGCCGGCCGATTCCACCGAACGACGGATCTTGCCCCACAGGTCGAGTTCCCACGACGCATCGAAGCCGGCCTGAAACGCGTCGAACGCATTGAGCGTGTGCGAAGCGAGCCCCCCCGCGGTGCTGCCGGAAATGCCGGATGCGCCAAGCGGATTGGGCGCATTCGCGAACACGCCGACGTTGGAGGCCTTTTGGCGCGTATACGACGCGTTGCCATTTATGTTCGGCAGACCCGCGGCCATCGCGCTGTCGTACTGAGCACGCGATTCCTCGATCCGCGCGGCGGCGATTCTCACGTCGAAGTTTTCGTTGGCGACGCGCTGTTCGAGCGCGGTCAGCGTCGGGTCCTTGAACAGGGTCCACCAGTTGGGATCGATCGGCGCCTCGACCGTTTCGCTTATCGGCGGACGCGGTTTGGCGCCGCGGAACCAGGCGGCCGGACCACTCCAGCCAGGAGCGGTAAAATCCGGACCGACGGTGGTGCAGCCGCCCAGTACGAGCAGGCCAAAGAGGAACGGACCATTCAGATAGCGGTAACAGGAACACATGCGCCCCGGCTTGCACGACGAGGCGGCATCGCGCAAGCGTTGACGCACTCGACAGGAGATGAAGTTGCCAAATGATCTGATCCGTATGTCCGCGACCGAGGCCGTCACCCGGTTGCGCGCGGGTGAAATCTCCCCGCTGGAGTTGATCGACGCCGCCGAGGCGCGGATCGCGGACGTCGAGCCCCACGTCAACGCGCTGCCGACGCTCTGTTTCGATCGCGCACGGGACCACGCGAAGCGGCTGATGGCGGAACGGCATCCGCCGACCCTGAATGAAGCCGGCTTTCTGGGCGGTCTGCCGGTCGCGATCAAGGACCTGAACGATGTGGCCGGCGTGCGGACGACGTATGGCTCGCCGATCTTCAAGGACCATGTGCCGGTGCGCTCGCATCCGTTGGTGGAGCGCATCGAACGCAAAGGCGGCATTGTCGTCGCGAAGTCGAACACGCCGGAGTTTGGCGCGGGCGGTTCGACGTTCAACGAGGTGTTCGGGCGGACGCGCAACCCATGGAACCTGGCGTTGACCTGCGGCGGGTCCACCGGCGGAGGTGCGGTGGCGGTCGCGACCGGAGAGGTCTGGCTCGCGCAAGGCACCGACCATGGTGGATCGTTACGATATCCGGGAACGTTTTGTTCCGTCGTTGGCATCCGCGTGTCGCCCGGCCGGATCACGCGGGGCGCGGTGAACAATCTTTATTCGCCGCTGTCGGTGCAAGGACCGATGGCGCGGAACATTCCGGACCTCGCGCTGTTTCTGGACACGATGACGGGAT
>JBEKGV010000875.1:0-2622 GCA_050012615.1 Acetobacteraceae bacterium
CCTTATGTGATCTTCCACGATGCGACCCTCCGGGAAATCGCGGCCGCGCGGCCGGCAACGCTGGAGGAACTGGGGCAGATCAAAGGAGTCGGCGCCTCGAAGCTGCAACGATATGGCGGGCGTGTATTGCGGCTCATGGGGATGTAGGCCCTGGCATCCTGGACTCTGGCATCCCCGACCGGGGCGCCCGATTTTGATCTCGACGCTCCATTCGGGGTAGGAACAGAGCGCTTTAAGACGACATGATCCCGGAGAGAAAAATGCGGAAACTGCCATGGCTGGCAGCGATGTTTTCGCTCCTGTCGGGTGTCGCCGCGGCGGAACCCCAGATCAAGGTCCCGGAATGCCCGGCCCTTGCTTTTTGGGCGCCCCAGGTAAACGTGAGAGACACCTTCAATGTGGCGCCGAGGCTTACACTGCCAAAAGCGTTCCAGGACGTTTACATCGTTCCCCTGTTCGGTGTCGCGGTGCTGGCCTGGAACCAGGACGACGTACAGGCGGCCAGCCAGGCGCTCGCGGCCTGCTATCAGGACTCCGGCAAGCGGCATGACCAGGTAACGACCGCCGCTCTCGGGAATGCCAACCACGCCTTGCTCGGTCTCGTGCCGCACACGAACGACCTGCTTCGCAAAGCGAAGAACGATTCCGATGCGATCCGCGGCCAATTGGAAGCCATGCCGCCGTCGGCCGACCTCGCCCGCGGGATCGACGCCTTTCTGAACACCAACCCAACCGCGCCCGACATGAACACTGTCCGCGGTTTGCCACGTGAGATCGCGGACCCGATCTGGCGCCTCATCGGGTTGGAGTTGACCATGACCGACGCGGACCAGCAGACGCTGAGGCAAGCTCTCGACGATCGGCGCCACGCCGTGGAGGCCAAACTCACCGATGACGCGACGAAGCAAATCGCCGCCGCGACAGCCGACGCGGGGGGCATTATCAGGCTGATGGAGATACACCAGCGCCTCACGGTGCTGAATGACGCGGACGTGAAGGCGAAGCTGACCGGGGACGCCGACGATGAGGCGCGAAAGATCCGCGAGACATTGCGATTGGCGAAGCCTCCGGTGTGGGTACCACCGACATGCCTCGACCTCTATCGCTGGAGTGGCGCGCCAAATGCCGGCGGTGTGACACCAATTGGCCGGCGAAGTGTCGTGATGGCGTTCCTCGACGCGCGGGTGGTGCCGGTCTTTGGGATCTCGGTGGGCGACTGGACGGACCAGGATATCGCGCGCTTCAAGGCGCTGCGGGCGATTTGCCGAGCGGCGTCACTTCCACCGCAAGGCAGGCTGCCCGAGTTGAATCTCGAAACGATCGAACTTGTGCAGGCCGGCAACCGCGGGCGATGGATTGACGTCGCCGATCAGCAGATCGCCGACGCCAGGGCCGGTATCGCGGATTATCACAAGGCACGGCAGGACGTCGCGGCGCTGGAGGAGAAGATACAGGCGCTGCCGGAGAACGAGGCCTCGCTCGTCACCTTAGGAACGCTGGCGAAAGACCCGGTGTTGACGGCCGTTACCCAGGATGATCGGGCTGCACTCATCAACGCGGTCAACGCGAAGCGGGCCGCCATAGGTACGCGGATCGCCGACGCGGCGGTAAAGGGCCTCGATGGGATCAAGGTCGCGGCGACGGGCGACCTCGGCGCGTTGTTCGCTTATGCCGCGCAAACATTGCCCACGCTTCCGGATCAGCACGCACAGCAGATATTCGCCGCCGCGGTGAACCACGATCTTGATGAGATAACGAAACGGCTGCTGCCGGAGTTTAATGCACGATTGAATGCCGTCCCGGTTGGTCCTGATGGTCTCGCCGAAGTGAAGACGGTGGATTCGGCGCTTGGCGACGGGGGGCGTCTGACGGCCCTCAAGCCGTTTCATGACGCCGCGCACGCCCGCTATGACTTCATCGTCAAATCGGTGCACGACCGGGCTTGCTCCGATCTGCTTTCGAGCGTCGGCGCCCGCGGCGACGCGTCGCAGGATATTTGGGATGGCGATAAGGGCATGAAGCTCGGCGATTTCATCTGCGGCCTCGCCGAGCACGGCATCACGGTGAACAGCTTTTCCGGGGCCGGACTGTTCTCCGGCACGAGCACTTTGAAAATGACTCCATTACTTGACCAAATCGAGATCGTTTCTCTACACAAAGCCGAGATCAGATCAGGGCAGTCGATGCTGGTGGGCTACAAAATCGTCGATGCGAATGGCCAGCCAGTCAGCATATTGGGCGCCGCGGCGGACCCGAAAGGCGGAGCCGCCGTCTCGATCGCCGGATGGGAGATTTACGCCAGGCAGGCCAGGGGGGAGAGCCCGACCGAGGTCGAGGAATGCAAGCCGGTCATGGCCTCGCCGCCCAGCAAGCTTGGGCCGGGAAAAACGCTGTTCTGGCTGCATTGCGGAACTATGCCAGCCGTGTCGCGAGCGTTGGCGGCCGCTCCAAAGTGAGCGGTCCGGAGCAGGCGGCGCCATACGTCCCTCAGGTGACAACCAGCCGGGCCGATTTAACGATACGCTCCGCGAGCGCCGTGGGTATCCCGGCTTCCGTCAGAAGGCTGAGATCGAAGCTATCGCCGTCACGGACCGATGCCATGAGCGCGGCGATCGCCTTTTC
>JBEKGV010000876.1:0-2621 GCA_050012615.1 Acetobacteraceae bacterium
GGCCGCCGATCCTGGGCGCCAACCATCGACGGCCTCGTATGGCTGGCGCGAAACGGATTTCGTCCTGACGTCGCCGGCCGGCGTTTCACCGCGGAATCCGAAGACGAATTGCGCGCCGGCTACGCGCGGCTTTTCGATGGGCTTGGCATCGGCGTGGATGCGCGCGATCCGGTGCGGCTGATGCTGTTCCCTGAGATGGACCCGGCCCGCGACGTGCCCGAAATCACCACCGCGTGCTGGGGCATTTTGCATAAGTCGCCCGACGATGTGATGTGCGCCACGGCGCGGATGGTGGTGAAACGCAAGGACGCCGAAGCACCGGCGGTGGTGGCTTGCACGCTGATCCCTTACGATCCGCGTTTCGAGCTTGGGCGAACGCTGGTCGAAGCCTCCGGCGCGGTGGCATTGAACCATCCGTATTGTGCCTCATTCTGCGTGTTGGGCGGCGCGGCCTGCAGCCGCTGAACGCATTCGGCCAGCAGTTCCGGTTCATCGAGACAGTGCCCCAGACCGTCGCTGAACCGCCTCGCGCCGTCCGGGTTGAGATGGGCGAACCCGTCGCCGAAATACGCGTCCGGCCAATGCGGCATCACCTCGCCCACGACCCGGAACCCGGGATAGCGTGCCTCGTATGTGGCAAGCCAGGCCCGAAACGCCCCGCTCACCCCGGGAGCAACGGCTCGCGCGGTGGCGTCGTTCATCGGCACCTCGATGAACAGCGAGGGAATACCGTGCGCGGCCAATTGTTCCAGGATACGATTAAAGTACCATTCCAGCACGGGAAGCGGCCGGAACTCGCGTAGGTGGCCCTCAGCCGCCACGATGTCGGACCCGGACGCCGTGCCAAAAAAATACTGCCCGCGCGATGCGAGGCTGGCGGCCAGGTTCGCCTCGTTGCGCGGCCAGCGGAGCACGAAGCCACCCTTCATCAGACTGGAAAAATACAGCGAGGGAAACCGCACCCGATACATCGCATCGCGCAACCAGGACGGCAGACCGTCATTGTGCCGCAACTCATAGACCGAGACATCGCCAAGCCTATGCGAAACATCGCGTAGGGTCGCGATCTCGTCTCCATCCACGAAGCCGAACCGAGCCGTTCTTTCCCAGAAAAGATCCGGCTCCGTGAAGTGGACCGCATCGAGCGATAAGATGATTTGCTTTGGTAATCGTGGACACCGCATCGCGCGGTTCAGGGCCGCGAGCGCCTCGATCGGTTCGCCGCCACCCACGGCGAGATTCGTGGCCCGAACCCGCCATCGCACCGGCATCATTCCGGTCGCGGCGCGGGAGTCGCCAAGGATCAGGACATCGCCCAAATCGCATCGCGCCAGCAACGTCTGTTTGGCACGCCACGACGGGTATTCCGGATCGAGGAAAGCCAGCTTCATGGTCAGCACCCACAGCCAGACCAGGCAAAACACGGCGACCGCGGTCCCGCCAATCACGGCCAGAAACCACCGCGGCGACAGGCTTCGATTTGCCCAGGTGAACAGCGCGGGAATGGGGTGCTTCTCCGATAGGTGCGGGACGCGCCCGCTTTACAGGCAATGGCTTGACCGAGCGTTAACGCGGATCGCCGGCCGCGAACTGGACCGGGCATCGATGGGATGCCAGGTTGTGGCCGCCAAAGTCACACTTACTTCGGTGATTTCATAACAGGCTCGAGGGCCGGCCGAGACAGGAGAGATAGCATGGCACGCATCGTCCATATCGCGCTGAAATGCGACAACCGCGACGATTTTGAGGCATCGACGAAGTTCTATGAGGACGTATTCGGCATCTACCAAACCAAGACCGGCCACGCCCGCGGTCACCTGTCGCGCCACATGACCGACGGCAACATCGACCTCGCGCTGATGGTCTACGACAGCGAGGACGAGAAGGAGGCCAGACTGGCCGGCGCGGGACCGCGCATCCACCACATCGGCATCGAGGTCGAGGACCGGCCGGGCATGATCCAGAAGATCGAGGAAAACGGCGGCACGATCTGGTCCGACCGTGCCGAAGGCGCACTGAAGTATCGCGCGCCCGACGGTACCCTCGGCGAGATCGTCGGCGTCGGGCGCTATCCCAAAAAGGGCAAGAGCCAGCTATCGCGGATTGTTCATGTCGCGATCAAAGTGAACGATCTGGAGACGGCGACGAAATTCTATGAGAACGTCTTCGGCTTCAGGCAGCTCTCCACGCTAAACAACCACGGGCATCTCTCGCGCCACATGACCGACGGTGAAACCGATCTCGCGCTGATGACCTACGAGAGCGAGGACTCGCCTGAGGCGCGGATCGCCGGTACTGGGCCATGCATCCATCATTGGGGTTTGGAAGTCGCCGACCGCGCGGCGTTCGCCAAAACGATCGAGCGGCACGGCGGCACAGTGCTGTCAAAACCCGACGCGAACGCCTTGAAGTTCCGTGCGCCAGACGGCAATGTCGCGGAGATTGTCACGGTCGGCGCGTTCGAGAAGCTTAAACAAACAGCAGCCGCGGCGTAGTTCTTACCGGAATTCTTAAACTCTCAAATTATGAACGCAGACCACATCGGGGGATGGTCGAGAGTAGTGGAGCCGGCTTAAACTGATCGCCTAAACGCCTCACACGTCAGCACAGTCGTCAACCAC
>JBEKGV010000877.1:0-2619 GCA_050012615.1 Acetobacteraceae bacterium
CATACGCGGCACCAGCCAATGCGCCGGAGACCGCGGACGCCCACGGGCCCGCGGCGGCGATCTCCAGTCCGCCCGCCAGACGCTCTATCTCCGCGGGTGTCGCGCCCCGAGTGCCGGCCGCGACCGCGGCGGCAAGCGCCGGGCTTCCTGGGCTATCAGGGCAGTCGATGCGCGCGACGGCGGCCGCCTCGTCGGCGTTCCCGGCCCAAAGTCCGATCGGAACGGCCCGAACCAGCGACGACGCGTGGGCGGCAACGCCGCCCGTCTCAACCCACGCCCGAACCGCGGTATCAACGACAGCGCGGTCGTAGGTCCGTTGCCCGACGAGGCTCCGCGCCACGATCAGCGCCAGCTCCGTCTCCGGCCCAAGGCCGCCGCCGATCGCGAGCCCGAAGAGGCATCCAGCCGCTCGATCCAGCGTCGCTTCACGCACCAGCCGCGGCCAGCTCAGAGTAACCCGCGGCTCTCGCCGGGGTTCCGTGCTGCCACGCCACGTCCTCCCTCGCAGCACCTCCACGGCCCTGGGAGCGCCGCCGAAACAGGCGGAGGGCCGGCTCTCGCCTTGCTCGTTGTAGGTAACCGGGACGCCGTCCTCGGCCACCAGCACACCGCCGGCCGCGATCAACAGAGCGTGCCCGGCGGCGATGTCCAGCGCGTTGACAGGCCGCAGGGTTAGCGTCGCGATCCCGTCCCCCACCGCGATCCGCGCGAGCCGGTAGGCGATCGAGGGCAACGGCATGAACCCCGCCGGCGCGCAGGCTTTGCCATGCCAGACCGGCCGCTGCCACGCGCCGTGATTGAGGAACACCACATCCCCCGTCGCCAGTTCTCGATCCCTGAGATCGATGGTCACCACCGCGCCGTTACGGGCGATCGGTCCACCCTCGGCCCAGGAGATGAGATCCGGGCCACGGTCGGGACTGGTGGGGGCGTAGACGACGGCGAGGACGGGCGTCCCGTATCGCAGTAAGGCGACAGACACGGCGCTGCCGCGGCGGCCTTCCAGAAAGGCGCGCGTACCGTCATGCGGGTCCACCACCCAGCAATAACCGTTTGCCGGTGCTTCGAGCACGCCGGCCTCCTCGCCTACGAAGCGTGCCGGCATCAGGGCGAGCAACCGATCGCGCAGCAGCAACTCGATCTCGGTATCGAGCGGGGCCGTGACGTGGTCGCTGAAACGCGGGCCATCCGGGAGTGCGAATTCGCTGGCCACGAGGCGGCCGACTTCGGTCACGGCCTCGACCACCTTGGCGAGGATGTTCAACGGGAGAGAAGTCTGGGGCGCTGACGGCACGATGCCTCCTTTAGCCAGTCGTTTAATCTAGCGATAGCGGCTGGGACGCGCTATCCGAGCGCAACGCCATGGACACGAACGTCGTCGCCTCTCCCGGTCCGCTTCCCGCTTATCGTGCCATGATCGCCGGTGGTGAGCTGGCGCCCGATTCCTCGCAAGAGAACGCGGCGATGCGGCTCCAGACGCTATGGCAGGCGCTGCGCGGCTACGATCCCCCCCCGTTACGATGGTTCCCTGGCGGTGGCCTGCTCAGCCGCCTGTTCCGCCGCAAGACATCAGACCCGCTCGCGCCAGAGGGGACCCCCAAGGGACTTTACCTCGTTGGAGAGGTCGGGCGCGGCAAATCCATGCTCATGGATTTGTTTTTCGCCAGTGCCGACGTGGCCCGGAAGCAGCGGATCCATTTCCATCGCTTCATGCAGACAACGCACGCGCGGATTTTCGCGTGGAAACAGGCCAATCCGAACGGAACCGATCCAATCCCGCCGTTGGCGGACACCATCGCCCGAGAGTCCGCGTTGCTTTGCTTCGACGAGTTCCAGGTCAACGACATCGCCGACGCCATGATCCTCGGCCGGTTGTTTCAGGCGCTGTTCGCGCGCGGCGTTGTCGTCGTCGCCACATCCAATATAGCGCCGGACGACTTGTTCAAGGGCCAGCCGGGCCGCGATGCGTTCCTGCCGTTCATCGAATTGATTAAGCAACGGCTCGAAGTCGTGATGATGGATGCCGGCCGCGATTTCCGCCGCGAGCGGTTGCGTGGGATGCGCACCTGGCACGTGCCGGCTGACGACTTCTCCCGCCGTGCTCTGGATGAAGCGTTTGTTACCCTGACCGGCGGCGTGCCGGTGAAGCCCGTGACGCTTACGGTCCACGGTCGCGAACTTGTCGTGCCGGTCGCCGCCGACGGCGTCGCCCGCTTCGATTTCAACGCGCTTTGCGGGACGCCGCTCGGCCCGGGAGATTATCTCGCGATCGCGTCGAAGTTCCATGCGCTGGTGCTGGACGGGATACCGAGGCTGTCGCCCGACAATTACGATGTGGCGCGCCGCTTCATCAATCTTGTCGATACGCTGTACGATCAGCGCGTGAAATTGGTCGCTTCCGCCGCCGCGCTGCCGGATCAGCTCTACCGGCGCGGCGAGAACGCGAAGATGTTTGAACGCACCGCGTCGCGACTGGACGAGATGCAAAGCGAAGAATGGCTGGAGCAAGAGCACATCGCGTGAGACCTGGGGGGTACGAATACCAGCGGAATTAAATTCTGACCGGTCACTGCTATCCTCTCAACGTCATGGCCGGGTCAGGCCCCATAGGCGCTAATT
>JBEKGV010000878.1:0-2619 GCA_050012615.1 Acetobacteraceae bacterium
TCGGCGGGCCGCGCCTATGTCGATACCGGGGTCGCGGGTTTCCTCGCCGGGCGCGATCTGCTCAGTCATCCGTCATCGGTGGACGCGCGATGGCGCGGGCTGGAGCCATGGGCGGTGGGACGTTTCCAGGTACCCACGTTACGTAACGTCGACAAGCGGCCCTATCCGGAGTTCGTAAAGGACTACGGGCACAATGGATATTTCCACAGTCTGAAGGAGATCTTGCACTTCTACAACACGCGCGATGTCCTGCCGCGTTGCCGTGCCGGCGATCCAGGTGAGGGAACGACCTGCTGGCCGGCACCGGAATCGACCGCCAACTTGAACAAGAGCCACGTCGGGCGGCTTGGCCTTTCGGATGCCGAGGAGGACGCGATCGTGGACTTCATGCGGACGCTGAGCGATGGGTATTTTTCGCGCGATACGAAGTAGGAATTGCCGTGGTGCAGGTGGATCCGGCGTTCATTCACGATCCGCATGTCCGAATGACCAGAATCCATTATCGGCATGTCGCGATGCACACCAACTTTCATCCCAGGGAAAGCGCCGAAACAAATCCGTAGGGAGAACACCTCGTCATGGACACTATCGATGCGCTACGCACATTCGTCAGGGTTGTCGAAACCGGTTCACTAAGCGCGGTTGCCCGCGAGATGAATGCGAGCCAGTCGAGCATCAGCCGTTATATCAACCAGCTCGAGGATCATTTCGGCGCGCGGCTGCTGCATCGGACGACCCGCCATCTCAGTCTGACCGATGACGGGGCCAGACTGCACGGTCACGCGAGAGGCATACTTGAATCGGTGGAGGATATGGAACTGGCTCTCGGTCAGAATAAATCATCGCCGACCGGCCACGTGCGTGTCGCGGCGCCGGTTTCATTGGGCATGCGGTTGATGAAGTGCGTACCAGGTTTGGTGGCGCGCTATCCGGGACTAACAGTCGAAGTGGTGATGCAGGACCGTCTCGGCGACATGGTCGAGGAGAGACTTGATCTCGCCGTCACGGTTGGCGAGGTCGCCGCTCTTTCGCTGATCAAACGTGGACTGGGCACGGTCACGCGCATTGCTGTCGCGGCGCCGGATTATATTCAGCGGCGTGGTTGGCCGCGGCAACCTGAAGACCTCGCCAATCACGACTGTATCGTGCGCCGAATGAGGCCAGGTGACGACGAGTGGCAGCTGACCGGACCGGACGGAACCACCGGCGTCGTTGTCCGCGGTGTGGTCAGCACGAACAACCACGAGGCAGTCCGCAATGCCGCGCTCAATGGCCTCGGCATCGCTATGCTGCCGGAATATCTTGTCGTCGATGACCTGCGGGCCGGACGGTTGGAACATGTATTGCTGGGGCATGGTTCAGAGAGTGCGCCGGCCTATATCGTGTATCCGTCTCGCCAACATCTGGCGCCGCGAACGCGCGTGGTGATCGATTTTCTGACCGAGGAAGTGCGACGGCTTCGTGCTTGCCGGGTTGGCTCCGTCCAGCCGCTGTCACCGTTTTTGAGCGAAACGGATTTGCGTGGCGGCAATGTCGTTGCAATCTCGGCGTGAAACGCCGAAGCAAAAACTCTGAGAGATTGACAGCAACACCACCGGGGGATGTCGTGATGCCGCGATTGGGTCCCAATCGGGCACGTAGGGGAAAAGGCCGGCGCTGGCGCCGGCCCTTTCATTCACCGTCAGGCGTGGTTTAGCCGGCGTTGGCGAGGTCGCTATAGTCGCCATTGAACGGCAGAACATGGCTTACGTGGGCGTGCTCAATATCAGACGCACCTGCCTCAATCCGGCCCCACAAGTCGCTGGCCGGCTTCGGCGCGGTCTGCTGCTGCGAGACGGAAGTGACTTCAGCGTTGCTTAGGACCTGGGATTGCGCCATCGCGGTGCCAACGCCAAGCGTCAAAGCAGTTACGGCGGCGAGCATCAGTGTTTTGGTAGTGTTCATGGTCGAAACTCCTTCAGTTGATGACCACTCGATCCATTCGAATGGTGCCGGTGTGTGGAGGACCAACCTTTGGTTCCCGTCATCGACAGACGAAACGTGGGGCGTCTGGGGACGGGGAATTATCCTGAAACCAGGCAATTGGCTTTTGCAGTATGTGAAGAAGTTCCAGTCTTGGCCTCGAGCTCTGGCTACTGTCATTTAAAGTCGGAGCTTATGAGCCGCTGAGGCGCGACCGCCGGACATTGAGCGCGTGTTGCGCGCATGTGTTCAGTCGTTATCGGTGGACATGGAAACGCTGTCCGCAAGAAAACATGCAGAAATGTCTATTATGAATATTGCCTGGAATCGACGGTCAATCGTGTGACATGTTGAAGCCCAGTCAAGGGACCAACACACTTCCAGCCGGAGCCGCCGGCGGCTCTTTGATCGAAGGATTTGCCTCGCTCCAGGTTTCGTCCGGAAAATTCACGACGATCGGTGTCGGCGTGCTCCTGACGACCACCCATCGGAACGGCTCACGTGAAGATGTATTGATTTCCATGTGGAGCAGATAAGCTGGCACATGAATGAAATCGCCCGCCTCGGCGCGCGCCGAGTATTCTCCCTTCGCGCCCCAGCGGACTTCGCAATGACCCGAGAGCACGTAGGCGATCGTTTGTTGCTCCCCATGGTGGT
>JBEKGV010000879.1:0-4153 GCA_050012615.1 Acetobacteraceae bacterium
TTATCAGGCCGCGACTGATGGGTTCCTGCTCGTGGCTGATGGCGAGCACGCGAGATGGAGGCCCGCGCATGGCACCCGATCATGGCTTCGTCGTTCAGGCCCAGGACGAAGCCTTCACGCCACCATCGCCTCCCGACCCGAGATTCGCGCCCCGCTTTCCGCCGCCGTTCGTGGTTTTGAATTCTGGCCGGGATATTGGGAAGGCCGAATCACAGATAGCCATCGCCTCGCGGGTCGTAAGCCAGTGTCGCCGGCATATCCAGACGCGCGACACCAATCCGATCGTCCGCCATGCCATAATAGATATCGAAGCGATCGGGTGCGCCGAGGTCGTCGCGACGATCGATGCCTGAGGGAAACACCACGTTTTCAACCGTGCCGTGACATTCCAGATCGCCTTCGGGTACCAGCACCGGTTTGGACGACCGATAAATAATGTTGTTTGGATGCTCCCGCGACAGCACCATCGCACCCGCGGAATAGCATAACTTACGCGTGGCTGTCCCTGACGGAGCAATATTATGCACGCCATGATACAGGAGCAGCCAGCCATGACGGCACAAAATTGGCGGCGCGCCACCGCCGATCTTGAGGTGCTCCCACAAGCCTGAAGGACAGGCCAATCGATGATGATCGACAAATTCACCGACGTGATGCGACCCATCTTTTGGATCCACCGGACAATACGAAATCCAAATGCATTCCTTATAGGGGTCCAAGCTTCCGGACGAGGACTGGTGCAGTTTTTCCTCCGGCCGCGTTCCTGGAAACAACGGCCGGTGCACAAGCGCGATGGCGGGATTGCCGGACGGGTCGGGAATAAGCTCCGGAAACACACTGGCGTCCTTGTCGTCCACGCCATCGAAGGAGATGTGACGATAGGGATGGAACGTCGCCAGCCCCATGCGTCGCCAGGTAAACAAGTCGTCGGAGATGGCGATCGCGATCCGTGGTCCGCGATGCGACAGCGCGGTATAGGTCATCACATAATGCCGCAACGGCTCGACATAACTGATACGCGGATCTTCGCATCCGCCACCGGTCGCCGATAACTCATAGTCAGCCCGTGGCTCCAGAGCGATACCCATGCGTTCGGCACCGGTTGGATCGCCGGCGCTGTCGAACAAAACGCGCGCTATTCCGATCCGGGAAAAATTACCGGCTGCCACGAGACGGGGGAACAGGTAAAGCTGCCCGTCACGGCCCCTGATCGCCGCCGGGTTGAGGACACCCTCCACTTCGTTCGGATCGCCCGCCCGGGGCTCCATGATCATTCCGAGCCGCCTCATGCTGAGATCCGGCACTGATCGTCTCCTTATTCCTGGCACGCGATAATTGTTTCGATGATCCGTTTTGTTTCGCACGGGTCCCGCACTTCGATGGACAGAACACCCGCTTGCTTCGCGGGATAGTCGTTGCCGCCCGGAAATATCGCGTCGCCGATGAACATCATGTCTCGAATGGGAATACCGAGTGTCTCCCGCAGCTTCCCAACGCCATAAGCCTTGTCGATACCCGGCCGCGTGACATCGATCGAGGTCGCTCCGCCCAGTTGGATGGAAAATCCAGGGATCAGCGGCTTGAGAAGGGCGGCGATTTTCTTGCGCTTCCCGAAGTCTGGATCCCATTGCTTTTTGGCATCGAGTGGCGCCTTCCCGCCGATAATTTTGTCTCTGTCACCATGGCTGAAATCCTCCGAATACAGCGCCCGCCAGCTGCCGCTGAAACAATAAAACTTTGTCCCGCAGGTTGGCAGCAAAGATAGTTTATCCAGCCGTTCATCACGGGGCAGATGAGCCAGTACCTGGGTTTCGAACTGCGTCCAAGCGCCTCCGGAAATCACCGCCACCCGGACCACCTCGAGCAACCGCGTCAATAGCGCCGCCATCTCCGCGTCGAGGGCTGCTTTGCTCTGGGCCAGCGTGCCATCCAGGTCGAATATAACGAGACGTTTCATTGGCCCTCCGGTATGCCGACTTCCAGCAGCGTGACCGGATTGACTGGCCGAAAGCGGCAGCGTCCCACGGCCGCGGGTAGAAGTATCACGTCACCCTTTTCCATCCTGAAGTCCGCACCACCGTATTCGATCATTCCATCGCCATCCACGCACACCAGAATCCGTGGTACGTCTGTGGCACCGACGTTGAACGGCGCCGCACTCTCAACGCGGGTCATGTGGAAATGCGAACATTCAACCAGTCGCTCGCGCGATAGGGTGCGGTGCGCTTCGACCCTGGGCTCCACCGGTTGAACCGCACCACGCGCGAAGTCGACGCAGACCAGCGCCTGCTCGACCTGCAAAGGCCGCGGATGGCCGGTCTTCGGATCGATGTGGTCCCAATCATAAAGGCGAAAGGTGACGTCGCTGTTTTCCTGGACCTCGAACACAACCGTGCCACCGCCAAGCGAATGAACGGTGCCAGCTTCAATCAGAACACTCTGGCCTCGGACCGGCGTGAAACTGGCCAGGTAATCGTCGGCTGTATGCTTCGAGATGGCGCGCAAATCCGTCGCTGTCACGCTCGGCTTCAGGCCCGCGTAGACGCGACTTGCCGGTCCAGCCTCGAGGACGACCCATGCCTCGGTCTTTCCGGTGTCTCCCTTCGGGATCAGCTCTGCCTTACTGTCCTGGGGATGCACCTGCACCGACAGCATCCTCTGCACGTCGAGGAATTTCAGAAGCAAAGGAAAACGGCGAAACCGCGGTGCCAGCCGGCCGAGAATCTGGCGCGGCGACTGCTTCATCAATTGAGCAATGGTGCATCCCTTGAGAGGCCCTTCCGCCACACGGCTGGGATCCTCGTCACGGTCGCTTAGCAGCCAGGCCTCGCCGATCGGTTCGCTGCCGGGCAGAGGCGCCCTGAGCCAGTTCTCCAATCGCCGTCCGCCCCAAAGGCGGTACTGACAGATTGGCTCGAAGCGCAACGGATAGATTGATGTTTCGGTCATGGCGTATTTCTGGATGTCACTCGAACCGCATGAAGAGCGATGGAGACGGAGCTGATTTGGAAGCGGTTCACGATCAACTTGTCCTTCTCGCGCGGTTTGTCAGCGCGACACAGGCGGCGATCGGCCCTGAACGAACGTCATGGCGGCGCGGCTGCCGCGTGAGACGATCATCGCAGTCTCCTGGTTCTATGTGCAGCCTCGGAAATTACCTACGACCCTTGGCACCATGGTCTCGTGATGCTGAACCGGGTGGCTCGTTCAGCACGTCATCGATCGCAACAGGGTTGAAGTTTCGAGCGTCGCGAAATTCTAAAACGTGTCGGAGACAGTGAACGGCAAAATGATCAGGTCTTTGTGCCGCATCAGGCCGCAGGTGTAGACCACGTTGGGTACATACCCTTCACGGTCGGATGGCGCGGGCGGAACCAGCGGCTCGCAAGGCCGGGCGAGTACTTTTGAAGGATCCCTTTTATCAGGCAGCACAGCGCCGATCGAATATCTTCGCAGCGGACCACGCCGTGGGTCAGCATCAGCCAGCCTTCGTCAATCTCGATCGGCGAGCGCAATTGCCGATTTGCAGGAATTCCCATGCGAACCGAGGCTTCATTATAGGCACGCCGCCATCCCAGACATGCAAATCGTCCGAGAAGATTAGATAGAGGTTTTCATTGTCCTGGCGACCGATCATCGCGTACTGCCCGTTGATCTTTTGAGCGAACAAAACCATACCTTTGTTTCGCGTGGCAGCCACCCTCAGTGGTGACATCCGGAAAGACAGGAAGTCGGTCGGTCTCCATCAATTCCGACCGGATCGCCCGACCGTTATAGGCGGTGTATGTGGCGTAGAATGTTTTCCTCCCATCATCCTCGAATTCGAGGAACCGAGCGTCCTCAATTCCGTTCGATGACCACCTTCAGCACGTCCCCATCCGTAGACGACACCGTCCTCGAGCACGAACGCGCTTATGGCCGGCCTGTCGCGCGAGTAAGTGGGCGCGTCGGTTCCGCATGTGGTCGCGAACCATGGGGCGACACGACGATCCGGGGTCAGGTCGATCGCGGGACAGGTGTGCTGAACAATACGCTTTATATTGGCCACCTGTCATGGAACCGCTGCAGCTATGTCAAGGACCCGCGGACCGGGCGGCGTCTGGCGAGGGTCAATGCCAACGAGCAGCGCGAGGAAGTGGAAGTCCCACACCTC
>JBEKGV010000880.1:0-2613 GCA_050012615.1 Acetobacteraceae bacterium
ATTGGCAGGCGGCCTGGCCAGGCGCCGAATTTTTGCCGCTGCGCGAAACGCTGCTGCTGCACCTCGACTCGTTACTTGCCGAGCCACTGCCGGAAGTGGCGTTGGATGGTGACCTCGTGGCGCAGGCACGCCGCACGTTCGGGGGCGTGACGCTGGCGCAGCGAGCCTATTCCCGCGTCCGTCCCTCGGCGGCGGCACAGCGATTGCCCCCCTGGCGCCCGAGCGATGCGCTCGGCCCAGTGGGCGCCGCGCTGTTCTTGCGCGGGTCCGGAAAGCCGCTCACCGATGGCGTAGCCGGCTTCTTCACTGTCGATGGGTTCCACCGGGTGTTCCTGCCCGCGCTCGATAACGCGGTGATCAGTGTGGCGTCCGAAAGCTGGGTGCTCGGGCAGAAGGTCGACCTCGATCCATCCGGTCCGCGAATGCAGGCGCTACGGACCGAGATGATCGCGCTTTACGAGGCCGACTATGCCCGCGAGTGGGACGCGATGTTGGCGGACCTCAATCTCAGGCAGATGCAAAGCCTGCCACGTGCGGCGCAGGACCTTTATATTCTGGCATCGCCACAATCCCCGATGCGCGAGCTGCTGGCCTCGGTGGTTCGGCAGCTGCGGCTTTCCGTTCCACCGACGGCAGCCGGGACCGCGCAACCAGCAACGAACGCGGTCCAGCCGGCGGACGTCGACACCGATACCGAGCGTTTGCGAGCCGTGCTGCATAACGTGGAACCGCCCAACCCCGCGCAAGGCGCACCCGGCCACGAAATCGATGAACGTTACGCGGCCTTGCTGGCGCTATTCGGGGATGGCTCCGGCGCGCCCATCGACCTGGTACTGAAGTCGCTGATCGACATCCAGCAACTGATCGCGAAACAGGCCGCCGCACCGATCGGGAGTACGCCTCCCGCCATTCAGCCAGGCAGCGATCCCGCCACCATGTTACAGGCCGCCGCGATGCGTCAGCCGGCGCCGCTGTCGCGCTGGCTGACCACCATTGCCAGCAATGCCATCGCCTTGCGCGGCGGCAATCTGAAAAGCCAGGTGGCCGCGGTGTTCAATGCTCCAGGCGGGCCGGCTGCTGTCTGTTCAGCCGCTGTCGAGGGGCACTATCCGTTTACCCGAAGCGCCACGAACGATGTGTCGATCGAGGAATTTTCTCGACTGTTCGGACCGGGCGGGGTACTTGACGGCTTCGTCAACACCATGCTTCGGCCGTACGTCGACATGTCCGGTTCCACCTGGCGCCCGCAGGCGGCTGACGGCGTTCCCGCACCCGTCTCGCTGGCCGAACTCGCACAGTTCCGTCGTGCCGCGAAGATCCGCGACGTGTTCTGGCCGGGCCGCGGCTCGGCGATTTCTATCCGTATCGACGTCACGCCGGTCAGCCTCGATCCGGCAACGAAACATGTAACGCTTGACCTCGGCGGCACCATCGTCAGTGCATCGCACGATCCGCCGCATTCAACTCAGATCACGTGGCCTGGGCCGGCTCGCTCGCAGACGGCGCGCCTGGAATTCGATCCTCCGGCGTCCGGTCATCCCGGCGCATGGGAGGACTCCGGGCCATGGTCGATGTTTCGGCTGTTCAACCGCGGCAAGTCGCAAACGGCGGCGCCGGACCGGGTTACGATGACGTATCGGATTGGCGACCGAGAGGCCGTGTTCGAGATCCGCGCCAGTTCGGCGTCCGAACTGTTCATGCCGGGCTTACCGCAAGAATTTCATTGCCCGTCCGTCGCGGCGGTTTCACCCTGACCGTAAGGCGGAGGTCGCGGCGATTGGGCGGCCAGCCCCTGATGGCGTTGCACGATACCGCGGTGGAACGTGCCGGCGCATCCATCCGCGACGCGGTCCACTCACTGGGAGCACCCAAAGGCGAAGTGCGGGAGATGCTATTGACCGGCGACATCAAGCCGGCGGATCGTGATGCTCTGTTCAAGGCGCTTGCTGGCGCCTGAGATTGACGCCAGGCGTGGTCATGTGGTCCCAGGTCCCCGATAAGGCGAACCTGGAAGCAGCGCCGAAACAGTCGGGGCAAATGGTGCTCGGCAATTGAGGCACAAACATCGGTCGAGAGGGAGAATCCGATTATGGAAAGCGCGACAGACGGCACCGGCGGCCTGACAGTCAGGCATTATGACTGGGCGAGCAAATTTCTCGACATGGATATCAGCCCTGGCTCAGGACAACCAATAGCGGCTCAGGCCTCCGGGCAGGCGGCACCCGGTCAGGCGGCGCCCGGTCAACCCGAGGAAGCGTCAGGGCAACCGGATCAACCCGCACCCACCGGCTCATCCCTCATCAGCGACCCGGCTTTCGAAAGGTTGATCGAGGCGATGGAGGAAGACGGCGAAGAAGCCGACGTCGAATGGAAGTCCCAGGTCAACGATGGGGTATTCGACTTTCTCGCGCCGCAAGTCCATTCCCAGTATAGAGGCGACGGCACCGATTGCGACAAGGCCCGGGGCGACTTCAATTTGGAGTGGAACAAGATTGTCGCCGGCAAGGGTGATCCGAAGCAGCTACTCGCGGCTTATGATATATATTCCTTGCGGATCGGTGCTCTCCAGCAGGCGAACGCGCGCGTGGGGGCATTGGTCGCCATTGATTTCAC
>JBEKGV010000881.1:0-4474 GCA_050012615.1 Acetobacteraceae bacterium
GAGATCGCACCCTTGTTCGACGAATTGCGGCGGTTCACCGATCGCCGGATCGCCGAACTGAGCGCCGAGATTCATGCGACCGTCCAGCTGGTCGATTTCAGTGAGGTCAATCTGTCGAACCAGCTCGCGAAAATTCAGGAACAGGTCGCCGTCATGGTCGCCATGCCCGCCGCCGCCACGCGCAACAGCGGATTGGAGCTGGAGGCGGTGGTGCAGGCGACCGAGGCGGCGGCGAACCAGATCATGGAGGCGGCGGAGGCGATCGGCGATTGGCTGCGCGACGGCAGCCGGGACGTCGAGTCTCTGGAGAACGTAGCGTCGAAGCTGAACAGCATATTCGAGGCATGTACGTTCCAGGATGTCACCGGTCAGCGCATTCGCCGCGCCATTCAACATCTCCAACACGTTGAGTTCATGCTCACCGAGATCTCGCCTCAGCATGCGGAGGCTGCCGCGCTGCTGACCGATCGGGTCATCAGTCCGGATCTGGTGCAAGACGACGTCGACCGGGTGTTCTCGATGATGGCGCAGTCGGGGGCGGCGGCGTCGCCCAACGATCAGACCGCGACGCCGGAGTTGGCGCAGGACGATATCGATCAGTTGTTCGGACCGTCAGCGGCGCCGGCTTTGCCTGAGGAGGCGGGGGGAAAGCCGGAGCTGGGTCAGGACGATGTGGATCGGATGTTTGGGTGAAGGGGTGCGGGCCCATCGGAGTCAGGTCACAAGAGAGGAATTGCCGCAATCGCGCGAATACGTTACTGTCATCGCGTCTACACGCAAGATGACACATGCCGCTCAATATCCGCAATGAAGAAGTCAATCTGCTTGCTCAGAAGCTGGCGACCCGCAAGCATATGAATAAGACCGACGCTGTGAAACTGGCCCTGGAGAACGAGTTGCGCCGTTTGGATGAGGCGGTTCCTTTGAGAGAGCGGATCCGTCCGATCCAGCAAAGGGTCATGGCGCGGCCTGTGACCGGTCTTGCCGCGGTCAAGGCATTTTATGACGAACTCAATGGCGATTGCTGATGTTCGTAGATGCATCGGCGATTGTCGCTATCCTGACCGCCGAACCGGAAGCCGACGCGTTTCTGGATACGCTGGACGCGGCGTGGTCACCGATCAGCTCACCAATCGCCGTTTTTGAGGCGGTACTCGGTATTTGCCGTAAGCATCATGCCAGCGTGGCGGAGGCTGAGAAGGATGTGTCGGAGTTCCTTCGAACCGCCGGAATCCGCACGGTTCCCATAACAGAAAAAGAGGCGGAGACGGCTTTGGACGCGTTCGGCCGGTATGGCAAAGGTCGGGCCCATCCAGCCCAGCTCAATCTCGGAGATTGCTTCGCTTATGCCGTGGCGAAGAATTATCGCACTTCGCTGTTGTTCAAAGGTGAGGATTTCAGCAAGACCGATATTCAGGTGGCGCCCCGGGCAGGCACGTAGATTTTAGCCTTATGCATAATCCATGACTTACGACTATCGTTCGCGACGATCGTGCGGACCGCAGCGGGTGCGAGCCGCTTAACGCCCTGGCACCGACTATCGCTAAAGCACGGGTCATGGCGCTGCACAGTCATAGGCGGGCTTGACCAGGTCACCTCTTCCACCACAGTGCCGCGATTGATAGCCGATCAGGCCCGACCATGACGCGGCGATGTCCCGATCGCCAACCAGTGGAACATCATGTCCGACCCCGCTTATCTCGACCCGCACACCAACCGAACTTACCCGATCGCGGTGCCGCGGTGGTGCGGTGACGACAGGGCGCCATTGCTTGTCACGCCGCTGCCGGGGCTGACCAGGGGCCAAATCGACACCACGGAACGCAGCCTGTGGCGCTATCGCGCGGCGCTGCCTTTCCCTGTGACGGACCCTATTTCACTGGGCGAGGGCATGACCCCGCTGATCCCCCGCACC
Source organism: Acetobacteraceae bacterium (assembly GCA_050012615.1). Taxonomy (GTDB): domain Bacteria; phylum Pseudomonadota; class Alphaproteobacteria; order Acetobacterales; family Acetobacteraceae; genus Rhodopila. The sequence goes on from JBEKGV010000881.1 coordinate 1,916, forward strand.
CTGCACGGCGCGGGCGTGCTTCTGAAATGCGACTGGATGAACCCGACCGGCAGCTTCAAGGACCGCGGCGCGAGCGTCATGCTGTCGATGCTACGGGCCCAGGGAATTCAGCACGTGCTGGAGGACAGCTCCGGCAACGGTGGAGCGGCGGTCGCCGGATATGCGGCGGCCGGCGGAATGCGAGCGACGATCATGACCCCGGCGTCGACCAGCCCCGGCAAGACGGTGCAGATGCGGGCCTATGGCGCGGAGATCCAGCTGATCCCAGGCAGCCGCCAGGACACCGCCGATGCGGCGGTGCGGGAGGCAGCGTCGATCTTCTATGCCAGCCATAACTGGCATCCATTCTTTCTCCAGGGCACCAAGACACTCGCGTACGAACTGTGGGAGGACCTGGGGTTTTGCGCGCCGGACAATATCATCACGCCGTGCGGGGCCGGCTCGAATGTCCTTGGCTGCGCGATCGGCTTCGCCGAGCTGATGCGGGCGGGGGAAATCGACAAATTGCCGCGAATCTTTGCTGTGCAGCCCGCGCATTGCGGCCCGATCGCAGCAGCGTTCCTTGCCGGCACTGACGCCGAGGTCGAAACGCCGATCCAGCCGACCGTCGCCGAGGGCACCGCTATCGCCAAACCCATTCGGCGGCGCGAAGTCATCGCTGCGCTGCGCGACAGCAGAGGCGGCGCGGTCGGGGTCTATGTCGAGCCAACCGCGGCCCAGGTGGTAGCGGGCCTGGCGACTTTGTTGGAGCGGGGGACGATAGGGCCGGACGAAACGACCGTGCTGGTGATGACGGGCAGCGGATTGAAAGCGACCGGCCGGATAGCCGAACAGATGGGGATGATCGCATGACCGGCCCGCGCGTCGCGCTTCTGGGCTTCTCGATCGAATGCAACCGCTTCGCGCCCATCGCGTTCGAAACCGATTTCAGGGCACGCACCTTGCTAGGCGGCGAGATCATGTTGGCCAACGCCCGGTCTCCCGCGCCGATGATGTTGGGCGAGATGCCCGGCTTTGTCGCCGACATGGATGCGGCCGGACCTTGGCAGCCATTGCCAGGCCTGCTGGCCATGGCCGAACCGAACGGTCCGGTATCGCAAGAATTCTTCGACCGAATGATGGTGCAGTGGGAGAGCGACCTGCGGGCTGCCGCAAGTCTCGACGGGGTCTATTGCGTCCTGCACGGTGCGGGCCTGACGGTGAATGACCATGACCCGGAAGGCACCCTGCTGACGATGGTCCGGCGGGTGGTTGGCGATGAAGTGCCGGTTGTCGCCACCTATGATCTGCACGCGAACGTCTCTCCGGCCGACGTCGAACTGGTCAATGCTTTCATCGGCTACCGCACCAACCCTCATCTCGACATGCGAGAGCGCGGAGCCGAGGCGGCTCAGACATTGCGCCGTCTCATGACCGGAACGCGTACGTATCTGTCTCACGTTCGCCTGCCGATCGTTCCTCCGACCGTCACCATGCTCACCGGCAAAGACGCGCACGCGCGCCCGTATGGCGAACTGATCGACCTCGGTCAGCTTCGCCTGCAAGAACCGCCCTACACTGGGCGGGTTCTGAACGTTTCGGTCATGGGAGGGTTCGCCTATGCCGACACGCCGTTCAATGGGCTGACGGCCGTCGTCACCGCGCTGGATCAGGCAGCCGCCGACAGCCTCGCGCGCGAAATCGCCGAGGCTGGTTGGGCCCGCCGCGCGCAGTTCCGGCCCACCCTGACCAGCCTGGAAGATGCGACCGCCCGCGCCAAAGCGACTGAGGACCCGTCGCTTCATCCGCTGATCTTCGCCGATGTCGCGGACAATCCGGGCGGCGGCGGGCGAGGCAATACGATGTGGATCCTGGAAGCGTTTCTGGCGGCCAACGTGCAGAACGGTCTGGTCGGCGTGATCCACGATCCCGCCCTCGCCGCGGATGCGCACGTCCACGGTCAGGGTTCGACCTTCACCGCCCACTTCAACCGGGATCAGGCAGACGAATTCAGCAAACCATTTGCCGCGGAGGCGACGGTCACCGGTCTGCGAGACCGGGCTGTTCGCGGACGGCGCGGGATTTATGCCAACAACACGCTCGATCTCGGGTTGTCGGCTTGCCTCAGGATCGGCGGTCTCTCGGTTGTCGTCATCAGCAACCGCGTGCAGTGCGCCGATCCGGTTTTCTTCGAAATGTTCGGACTGGACATCGGCACGGCACGGGTTGTCGTCGTCAAATCGCGCGGCCATTTCCGCGGCGGCTTCGATGAATTCTTCCGTCACGAGGATGTGATCGAGGTTGACGCTCCTGGCCTGACGAGCCCTGTGCTGTCACGCTTCTCCTGGCGCCACATGCCGCGACCGGTTTTGCCGATCGACGATTTCGCGGACTGGACGCCGCCCGCGGGAACGTCCGCCCTGGAAACACCTCCGCCATGAAGCTCAACGATTTGCCGACGCCTTGCCTCGTGCTCGATCGCCAGAAGCTGCTGCGGAACATCCGCTCCATGGCGGGAAATCTGGCACGGCATCATGTGCCGTTGCGGCCGCACATGAAAACCGCGAAGTCGATCGATAT
>JBEKGV010000882.1:0-2932 GCA_050012615.1 Acetobacteraceae bacterium
AGTTCCTGGGCTTCTTTTACAACGTCCACAAGAGCGCGATCTGCCGGGCGATCAAGCGGATCGAAAAGCTGGCCCGGCCGCTGATCGGTGTTGAGCGAAAACCCAAAATCAGCCGGAAGGAGGCCGAGGCCCTGATCGTCGATTGCACCGAACAGCCGATCCAGCGTCCCGGCGCGGACGCAAAACAGCGCGAGCATTACTCCGGGAAGAAGAAGCGCCATACGGTGAAGACCGAATACATTGTCAGCCGGAAGGGCCGCATCGTCAGCGCTTCGCCTTCCCATCCCGGCAGTCACCATGATCTGGCGATCCGTCGTGATGGACCAAAGTTATCGACGAAGGCACGGCTCTACGCGGACAGTGCATACCAGGGGTATGACAGGGAGCATCGGAACCTGGAGTTTCCATACAAGAAACCAAAAAACGGGAAACTCACCGATGAGGAGAGGGAGTATAATCGTGGCCTGAGTGGATTCCGCGTCAGGGTTGAGCACCGGATCGGACGAACGAAACGGTTCAAGATCGCATCGGAACGCTTCCGCAATCCGCTCGAGACGCATCACACCAAGATCTCGATCATCGCCGGACTGGTGAATCTGGAAGATGGGTTCGGACCGTTCTGATCAGGCAAAGGAAATGTCGGGGACGTGCTCGCACCTGACCGCGCTGTTCGGGGAGCTGACTTTCGCAACCGGTCTAATTTTAACCGCGGATGAACGCCGATAAACGCAGATAAAACAGTTCAAATACTTTGTTCAGTTATCGGCAAATCATAGAGTTCCGCGTAAAGTCTTGACTGGTATGTTACCCGTCATGGCCGGGCTTGACCCGGCCATCTGTCGGCGCAATTGCTTGAAGAGATGGCCGGGTCAAGCCCGGCCATGACGTTGAGGGGACGTTGAGAGGACTGAGGGGGCGACGTTCTGATCGCTCTGGTCGGATGCGAAATGAGGGCGAAGCCGCATCGATGCCGGCACTTCCGAAAAATTACACGCTGGAGTACTGTTTCGATCTGGCCGACACGGGGGATCAGTGCATAATCGGTGTAACAGGAGAAGTCGCATGCCGTCGCCAAACGACCTCACCCATGAATTCGACATTTTAATGCAGCGCGCCGGCATCAGGGTGCCCGACGCCCGTCGTGCCGCGGTGCTCGCCAGTTACGCGGATTTGCACGATCAGATCGCGTTGCTGCACAACCGTTACGCGTATACGGACGAACCTTCCAACGTCTTCCGTCTGTCGCCGCCGGACGGCCGGTAGTGGATACCGCCAATCTCTCCATCGCCGAGATGGGGCGCGCGTTGCGCGAAGGAGCCGTTACCTCAGAGCAATTGACGAACGATGCCCTGGCCCGAGTCGCCGCGAGCGATGCCGGCCTCCATGCCTTCGTTCTGCTGACGCGGGATCGCGCGCTGGCTGACGCGCGCCGCTCCGACTCGGAACTGAAGGCCAACATCGATCGCGGGCCGTTTCACGGCATTCCCTACGCACTCAAGGACATTTACGATACCGGCGGCATCCGCACGACCTGCCATTCCAAATTGCGTGTGAATAACGTTCCCGCGGCCGACAGCGAGGTCGCCGCGAAGATCACCGAGGCCGGCGGCGTGTTGCTCGGCAAGCTCGCTACCCACGAGTTCGCGATTGGCGGTCCCAGTTTCGACCTGCCGTTCCCGCCGGCTCGCAACCCATGGAATGCCGATCATGTGACGGGCGGTTCGTCGTCCGGCTCCGCGACGGCGATCGCCGCGCGAATGGTGCGGATGGCCATGGGCTCAGACACTGGCGGGTCGATCCGCGGCCCAGCGGCGTGGTGTGGACTGGCGGGAATCAAGCCGACGTATGGGAGAGTTTCGCGCCGCGGCGTGTTTCCCCTGTCGTGGACGCTGGATCATTGCGGCCCTTTGTCCCGCTCGGTCGAGGACTCAGCGCTCACGCTTGGCATTTTGGCAGGCTTCGATCCCGCTGACCCCGCGAGCGCGGATGTTCCGGTGTCGAATTACGTCCGCGATCTGGATAAGGGCGTCTCCGATCTGCGGGTCGGCATCCCGCGCGCGTTTTTTCAGGGCGCCTCCGCGGCCACTCCTGACGTGCTCGCCGGGATTGACCGCACGGCGGACCAGTTGCGCGCGGCGGGCGCGACCGTTGAGGACGTCGCGCTCCCGGACTATGCCCTGTTCGCCGCTGCCGGACGGGTCATCATGTCGGCGGAGGCCTATGCGATCCACGAAGCCGATCTGCGCACCCGGCTGCTGGATTATGGGGAGATCACCGCCAATCGTTTCGTGCTCGGCGCGACGATCATGGCCGCCGACTATATCAACGCGCTGCGCGCCCGGCGTGAGTTGACCGACGCGGTCAATGCCAGCTTGTCACGTCACGACGTGCTGCTGGCCGCCTCCGCGTTGTGCACGGCACCGCGGTTCGATGCGCCGGTCGATGCATTGTCCTCGGCCTCGCCGATGCAGACGATCCCGTTCAACGTGACCGGCCACCCCGCGATGAGCGTGCCGATCGGCCTCGCCTCCGACGGGTTACCGATCGGGGTGCAGATTGTCGGGCGACCGTTCGATGAGGCGACGGTGTTTCGAGTCTCTGAATGCGATGTGATCCTGCAACTGCCCGCGTGACGACACGAGCGGCGTGTCCCACTGATTGGCGTACCAGGTCAGCACCACGTCCTCGAACACGATACCGGCCCGAGGATCGCGGAACATGCCCTCCTGGTTCAACGCGGGCCAGGAGCGTTCGGTACCCCGTTTGATACGTTCCGCGGGCGGCGTGAACCCGGGCCGCATCGGCGCGTTCAGATGTTTTTGATACCAATCGAGCGCGCCGAGCGGATCCTCCTGCCACAAATGCACATGATCGAACCGCTCTCGCGGATGGTCTCCCACGTACTCAACGAGCACGCCCTCCGGGCCTTCCA
>JBEKGV010000883.1:0-2598 GCA_050012615.1 Acetobacteraceae bacterium
AGGCGAGTGGGACGATCCGGATGAAAGCCACGTTCGAGAACAAGGACAACGTGCTGTGGCCCGGCTTATCGGTTTCCACCCGCTTGCTGCTCGATACGCTGAAGCAGGTGGCCGTCGTGCCCGACGGGGCAATTGGGCGTGGACCTGACGGGCTCTATGCGTTCGTACTGGGCCCGGGCAACAAAGTTGAGATGCGCCCCATAAAAGTCAGTCACGAGGGAGACGGGGAAGCGGTCATCGCGCAGGGCCTGTCGCCCGATGAAAAGGTCGTGATCTCCGGTCAGTATCAACTGGACCAAGGCACTTTGGTCGATCCGAAGCAAGCCGATACGGCCGCGCCGCCGCCTCAGACAGCGGAAGCGAACACCACCGCCCAGGCGCATTGATCGTGGAGGGCGGTATTTCCGCGCCGTTCATTCGGCGGCCGATCGCGACATCGTTATTGATGATCGGCATTTTGTTCGTCGGCATCGTCGCCTATCCCTTGTTGCCCGTCGCTCCACTGCCGCAGGTCGATTTCCCGACGATCCAGGTTTCGGCGCAGCTTCCCGGCGCGGGGCCCGACACGATGGCCTCCTCGGTGGCGCAACCGCTCGAGACTCAATTCGCGCAGATCCCCGGTGTCAGCGAAATGACATCGATCAGCACACTGGGGGCGACCGCGATCACCATCCAGTTCGATCTGAGCCGAAACATCGACGGCGCGGCCGCTGACGTCCTCGCCGCCATCAACGCCGCGGGCGGACAGTTGCCGAAAGACCTGCCGGCACCTCCAACCTACAAAAAGGTCAATCCCGCTGACTCGCCCATTCTGCTGCTTGGCGCGACCTCCGACACGCTGCCTCTGAGCGTGGTCGACGACAACGTCGAGACCAAGCTCATGCAGCAGATCAGTCAGATCCCCGGCGTTGGCCAGGTGACCGTCGGCGGCCAGCAAAAACCGGCGGTCCGCATCCAGCTCGACCCGGCGAAACTGGTGGCGAAAGGCGTCTCGCTGGAGGATGTGCGAGCCCAGTTGTCGGTGGCGACCAGCGACAGTCCGAAAGGGTCGATCGAGGGGAAGAAACAAGCTTTCACCATCTACACCAATGATCAGCTGACCGCGGCGAAGCCCTGGAACGACGTTATCGTTTCCTATCACAACGATGGACCTTTGCGCGTGCGCGACATCGGCACCGCGGTGGATGGCGCGCAGGATACGACGCAGGCCGGTTGGGCTGACGGAAAGCGCGGCGTGTTCCTGGTGATCTTCCAGCAGCCTGGCGCCAACGTCATCGCGACCGTCGGGCAAATCATGCGGGAGCTGCCGCATCTTGAAGCGACCATCCCGAAGTCGATCAAAATCTTCACGCTCAGCGATCGGACACAGACGATACGCGCCGCGGTCAGCGACGTTCAATTCACCCTGCTGCTGACCATCGCTCTTGTCGTGATGGTCATATTCATCTTTCTGCGCAGCGTCTGGGCGACAATCATCCCGAGCATCACGGTGCCTCTGGCGTTGCTCGGTGCGTGCGCGCTGATGTGGGGCGCGGGCTATAGTCTCGACAATCTGTCGCTGATGGCGCTGACGATCTCGGTTGGCTTCGTGGTCGACGATGCCATCGTGATGCTGGAAAACATCACTCGGTACATCGAGGAGGGAGAGGCCCCGCTCGCGGCCGCGCTGAAAGGCTCGCGCGAGATCGCTTTCACGATCGTGTCGATCAGCATCTCGTTGATCGCGGTGCTGATCCCGCTGTTGCTGATGGGCGGCATCATCGGACGCCTGTTCCGGGAATTCGCGGTGACATTGTCGATGGCGATCATTGTGTCGGCGGCGGTCTCTCTGACGCTGACGCCGATGATGGCGTCTCGGTTTCTCAAGAGCGCCCGGGAGACCCATCACGGGCGTATTTACGAGTGGAGCGAGCGCGCCTTCGACCGGCTGTTGAAGGGCTACGAGCGCGGCCTGGATCTCGTGCTGAGATTTCGATTTATCACGCTGCTTGTCTTTCTGGCGACCCTCGGCCTGTCGGTTTTTTTGTTCATGATCATTCCGAAAGGGTTTTTCCCGCAGCAAGATACCGGCCTGATCACTGGTATCTCCGAGGCCGGGCAAGATGTGTCCGTCGCCGAAATGATGCGGCATCAGCGGCAGTTAGGCGCCATCGTGCAGAAGGATCCAGCGGTCGCGCACGTCGCGATGGCCATTGGCGGAAGCGGCTATGCCCCAAACAATGGCCGGATGTTCATCACACTGAAGCCGCGCGATCAGCGCTCCGCGAGTGCCGACCAGGTGATCTCGCGATTGCGTCCGCAATTGGCGAAAGTCGAGGGTGCCGCACTGTTTCTCCAGGCGGCGCAGGACCTGCGAGTCGGCGGACGGGCTTCACGTACCCAATACCAGTACACGATACAGGCCTCCGACGCGGATGAGCTGAACGCATGGGCACCTAAAATGCTGGCCAGGTTGAAGACCCTGCCTGAGTTGCGCGACGTCGCGACCGACCAGGAGACAAACGGCACGACGCTGACGCTGGTTGTCAACCGAGATCAGGCCTCGCGTTATGGGCTGACGGCGCAAACGATCGACGACACGCTTTACGATGCGTTCGG
>JBEKGV010000884.1:0-2591 GCA_050012615.1 Acetobacteraceae bacterium
CGTGCCAGGTCGCACCGCGGCCAGCCATGACGAAGTCTATTTGCGGGCCGATGATATCCCAGATTTCAGCCCACACCTCGCGGCCAGGACGGCCAAGGCAGACAGGGTGGCGCTCCGGACCAATCGAAGCGCTGTACGCATCGTTATAGAAACAAGCGAGGGTCGGGCCCCAAAATACGAACATGGGGTGGCGGGTATTGAGCAGCAGGCGGATGACAGTGCGAAGCGGCGGCGGCCAATTCCGGACCGGACCCACAGGTGTCGCAGACCAGTCGTGCGCCCGCATAAGCGTCGCCATCTCGCCGTCGCCCGCGAGGATTCCGAGTGCATCGTCGGCGTCATCGATTGGGTTATTCAGTTGCACGGACTGCATGCGTATCCTAGTTGCGGCCTTGCACCGAGCGGCGACCGGTCCCGCCGGTATCGCGTCGAGATGACACAGCCTTGGCCGGCTCCTCCCTTTGCAGCAGTCGCAGCGCCGCGCGCAAGACTTCGGATGCACTGCGATATCGCCCCGTGGCTACAAGGGCGGCAACGTAGGTCGTGAGTTCCGGCGTCAGGGAAACGTTCAGTGAGGCTCGGGACGGCATGGCACATCATCGCCAGGAAATTGTTCGGGTGTCAAATCTTGCCACCTGCGCCGTAATGACTATGTTCGCAATCAGACACAGCAACAAATTTATTATCGATCGCATTAACGAGGCTCAGCGGGCGGACCCATTCTAAATCCGTCATGGCCCGGCTCGTCCGGGCCACCTGTACCAGCCCAGTTCCGCGATAGGTGGCCCGGACGAGCCGAGCCATGACGATAACGGTAAGTGTCAATATTCGCCGTGCGGTATAAATACCCGCCGGTCACGGTTCTTGTCCCCCGCCATCCGGCCCATCAATGACCGTGACCCGCGAGTAACCGTTTCGCCTTCTCCCGCCACGTCTGAAACACCACGTATAGCATCGGGATCAAAAACACCCCGATGCACGTCGCGACGATCATCCCGGCGAACACCGCCGTGCCCACCGCGCGCCGGCTCAACATCGCCGCGCCAACAGCCCAGACCAGCGGGATCAACCCGACGATGAAAGCGATCGACGTCATCAGCACCGCCCGGATCCGCATCCGAGCACCCATTAGCGCCGCGTCGACAATGGAAAGCCCGGCCTCCCGCTGCTCGCGCGCGAACTCCACGATCAGAATCCCGTTCTTGGCCGCCAACGAAATCAGCACCACCATGCCGATCTGGGCATAAAGATCGAGCGAAAGTCCCGAGATCAGCAAACCGGCGAAAGCCCCCACCACGCCGACGACGACCGTCAGCAGCACCGGGATGGGAATCATCCAGCTCTCGTACAGCGCGACCAGGAACAGATACGCGAACAAAACGGCCAGCGACAGAATGCCAAATGTCTGTCCTTCCGCCGCGCGTTCCTGATACGCGGTGCCCGACCACTCGTAGCCATATCCCTGCGGCAATGTGCGCGCGGAAATCTCCGCCATCGCGTTCAACGCGTCGCCCGAGGACACGCCCGCCCGAGGGCCGCCATTCACCGTCACGGCGCGATAGTTGTTGAACCGGCTAATCACCTGCGGCCCAAGAACGAACCGCGACGAAGCGACCGAGCGCAACGGGACCATGTCCCCGCCTTTGTCGCGCACGTAAATTTTGTCGATCGCGGAAATGTCACTCCGGTCGGCGGCCTCGGCCTGCAAGATGACCTCCCACGTCCGGCCGAATAAATTAAGATCGTTGACGTAATATCCGCCAAGTGCCGTCTGCAGCGTATTGAACACGTCCGACACCGCCACCCCCAACGACTGGGCTTTATCGCGATCGATGTCGAGCCAAATCGAAGGATTTGACGCCGTGAACGTTGCGAACACGCGATTCAACCGCGGGTCCTGATTCGCGGCGCTGACCAGTCCGCCCATGACGCTCGCCATCTCGACCGGCTCGCGGCCTTCGAGATTTTCCAACTGGTACTCAAAGCCGCCGCTGGTCGCCAGGCCGATGATCGGCGGCAGGCTGAACGGGAAAATATTGGCCGACTGGATCCGGCTGACGCCACCAAAAACCCGGCCGATCACGGCTCGCGCGCCATCGGAAGCGGCGAGCCGGTCCTGAAATGGTTTCAGCCGCACCACGAGAAACGCGGAGTTGGCCTGATTGCCGCCATCCAACAGCGAAAACCCGACAATCGACAGCAGTCCCTCAACCTGAGGCATCGGCCGCACCTGATCCTCGACGCGGCGGACCACGTCGCGTGTCCGCGACAATGACGCGCCATCAGGCAACTGAACCGCGATGAAAAACGCGCCCTGATCTTCCTCGGGAAGGAACCCCGTCGGCGTGTGTTTCGCCAGGAACCAAATGCCCCCGGCCGAGGCCGCGATGATCACCAGGCTCAGAATGGACACGCGCAACAGCGGCCGCACGATCGCGGCATAACCGTCGCAAACACCGATGATCCCGTTCAGCATCCAGCCCAACGGGCCACGCGGATGCCCATGATGACGCAGGAACACCCCGCACAGAGCCGGTGACAGCGTCAGCGCGTTGATCGCCGAAATCAGCATCGCGACGCTGATCGTCACC
>JBEKGV010000885.1:0-2584 GCA_050012615.1 Acetobacteraceae bacterium
CTGGCCTCGGCCACGGTCACCCTGGACCAGCACGGCGACACGCCGGAGGGGGCGCCGGCGACGCTGCCTGGCGAGCAGGAAATCCACACCGCCATCATCGCCGCCGCGTTCCAGACCCAAAAAGGCGACCCCCCGCATTTGACCGAGGTGCAAACACCATCGACCGGTGGTTCGGGCTATTACGCGCTGACCGTGGATGACGTCATCCCCGCCGGAGAGAAGCCGTTCGACGCGGTGCGGGATGCGGTGAACGACGACTGGCGCGCGGACCAGCGGCGTCACTCCGCCGAGGAGCAGGCGGCGGCGATGCTGAAGGCGGTCAAGGACGGCAAGAACTTTTCCGACGCGGCGCGCGATGCCGGTGTGACACCGAAACTGTCGGCTTTGGTGACGCGGACGCAACCCGATCCGTCGATGCCTCGCCAGGTGCAGCAAATACTGTTCGGCCTGAAAAAGGACGAGCCGACCATGGTGGATACCGGCGAGAGTTTCCTGGTCGCGACCCCGGTCGAGATCGTCGCGCCCGATCCCGGCGCCGATACCGCGCAGTACGAGCAACTGCGCACGGCGGTGACCAAAACCGTGAGCAACGACCTCACCGCGGTATTCACCGAGGCGTTGCGCCTGCGCGCCAACCCGCGCATCAATCAGGCGAATGTCGATCAGATCGTGCAACCGTAATCGCCGAGACCTCGTATGAACGTCACTGTCGCTCCCGGTTTCGCTTCGTTCCGCTCTGCTTATGATGCAGGACGGGGCAGCCTGGTGTGGCGCCTTGGGGTCGCCGATCTGGAAACGCCGGTCGCCGCGTATCTGAAGCTGGCGCACGGACGGCCGAACGCGTTCTTGCTGGAGAGCGTCGAGGGTGGTGCGACGCGCGGCCGGTATTCGGTGATCGGAATGGAGCCGGACCTGATCTGGCGCTGCCAGGACGGCAAGGCGTCGATCAACCGCTCGGCCCATTCGGCGCCGCACGCTTTCGTGGCGGAGAAGCTCCCGCCGCTGGAAAGTCTGCGGAAATTGATCAACGAAACGCGGCTGGACGTGCCGCCGAGCCTGCCGCCGATGGCGGGAGGGCTCGTGGGTTATCTGGGCTACGACATGGCCCGGCAGATGGAAAAACTGCCGGAGAAGAATCGTGACCTCATCGGCGTGCCGGAAGGGCTGATGACCCGGCCGTCGCTGTTCGCGATCTTCGACAACGTCAACGACGAACTGACCCTGGTCGCGCCGGTTTACCCCTCGCCCGAGGTCTCCGCCGAGCAGGCGTGGTCGCTGGCGCAGGGACGGCTGGACGACGCGGAGGCCGCGCTCGAGCGGCCGCTGCCCAGACAACCGCCTCCCGTCATGCTGCCGGATCCGCCGGCGCCGGCGTCGAATTTCACAAAGGACGAATTCCTGGCCGCGGTGGCGCGCTGCAAGGACTACGTGCTGGCCGGCGACGCGTTTCAGATCGTGATCAGCCAGCGATTTTCGGTGCCGTTCGCGTTGCCGCCGTTCTCGCTGTACCGCTCGCTGCGGCGGATCAATCCGGCGCCGTTTTTGTTTTATCTCGACTTTGGTGCGTTTTCGGTGGTCGGGTCATCGCCCGAGGTGCTGGTCCGGCTGCGCGACGGCACGGTGACGATCCGGCCTCTGGCCGGCACGAAGCGGCGCGGGATCACGCGCGAGGAAGATTTGGCGCTGGAACGGGATTTGCTGTCGGATCCCAAGGAACGCGCCGAGCACCTGATGCTGCTCGATCTGGGACGCAACGATGTCGGACGGGTGGCGGCGCTCGGCTCGGTCAAGGTGACCGAGAGTTTTGTCATTGAGCGGTTCAGCCACGTCATGCATATATCGTCCAATGTGGAGGGTCGGCTGGCCGAGGGGCTGGATGCGCTGGACGCTTTGATCGGCGGCTTTCCGGCGGGGACTCTGTCGGGCGCGCCGAAGGTCCGCGCGATGGAAATCATCGAGGAGCTGGAACCCGACCGGCGCAATATCTACGCCGGTTGCATTGGGTATTTCGCGGCCAACGGAACGATGGATACGTGCATCGGGCTGCGCACCGCCCTGGTGAAAGACGGCACGATGTATGTGCAGGCCGGTGCGGGGATCGTCGCCGACTCGGTCCCTGAATCGGAGTTCGAGGAGTGCCGGCAAAAGGCGCGTGCTCTGGTGCGCGCGGCCGAGGAGGCGGTGCGGTTCGCGGCTGGCAAGGGCGGCGGAAACAACGCGGGCTAGATCGCCGAGGTGCGTCCCGACAGCGAGGTTGTCTTTTCGGGTCGGCCCCCTTCGTGGAATATGACCCGGTTACTCGGCTTCTTTGGCTTTTTGGCTTCTCCGGAGTGAAGTCTTGCGGAATCGATGGAGGCGTACGGCTCATGGTCGGTGGCACATGGTCGGGCCAGGCTGTGAACCGCGGCAGGCGTTATTTGGGAGAAGCCAAAGAAGCCGGGTTACGTTCCGACAGCGAGGTTGCCTTTCCGGGCCCGCCCCCGTCGTGGAATATGACCCGGTTACTCGGCTTCTTTGGCTTTTTGGCTTCTCCGGAGTGAAGTCTTGCGGAATCGATGGAGGCGTACGGCTCATGGTCGGTGGC
>JBEKGV010000886.1:0-2581 GCA_050012615.1 Acetobacteraceae bacterium
CCTTCAGTTTCGCCAGCCGGAGAACGTGTTTCGCATAGATGGCGTACGGATCGCGCAGCCAGGTCTCAATCTCGGTCACGCTCATTCGTGACGGCCTTACGGCGACTGGTGGGCAGGGGCGCGGCGGTGACACGGGTTTCGGCCCGCCGCGAGGGAGATCGAGCGACCTGGCCCAATCAACCGCGGGATGGTGCGGCAGCGTGACGCCGGCTCCGGCCAGCAATGCGTCCAGCCGGGTCAGCCACCGTGCCGGCACGGCGGGCGCTCCATCGCGGCGGTCCGGACATGACAGGATGACCTCGGGCGCTGCCACCGTGGCAGCCAAAAAATCATGCGCGGCAGACCCTATCTCAACCTCGGGCGATGGCAGACCGACGGTGGCGCGCATTGGCCGCGACAGCCATGGACCAGGCTCGGGCGCGGGAGGCCAGACCGTTTCGACGAGGCCGCCAAGCACCATCACGTCGACCGATTGCAGCCGCGCCTCCAGAGGCCCCCAGATGAAGACACGCGGATGTTCGGCGCCGTCACGTCCGCGCAAGGCGCGCCGGCTGCGTACCACCGCACCCTGGAGGAGCGCGTCGAGCAAACCCGGCATCACCTCTCGGCGTTGATCTGGTAAGTCGCGCAGAGCCGCCAGCGCGGCGGTCAGAAGCGTCGCGAGAGCGTCGCCTTCCGCCTCAGACCACAGTCGGGTGGCGCCAGGGTCGATGTCGGTCGCGGCGAGATTTTCGGCTGCGGCGATTAATGCGGACAGTGCCTCGGCTGGCGCGGCCTCGAGGCTGGATTCGAAACGCAGCGCCGGTTCGAGACAGGCTTCGACGCGGGACAAAAATGTCTTCAGGTCGTCGCCCGATTTTTCGATCGCGCGCCGCAAACCAGACACGCCGGGCAACGGGCGTGGTCCGCGAAGCGCGGCAATTTCCAACGCGCGGGCCGACTGCCGGCATACGGCCGGAGGCAGGCCGGCGGCGGCAAGCGGGTGCTTCAGCAATGCCAACAGCGGCACCGGGGCCAACTCCTCCGACACCGCGCTGGCCAGCAGGCGAAGGAACACCGCCGGGGGTGTTTCGATCAATTTCTCGCCCGCGCTGTCGTCGGCGATGATCCCGTACCTTGGCAGCGCGGCGGAAACCCGGCCGGCCAGTTCGCGATCAGGTGTGACCAACGCGGCCGTACGGCCGGGCGTTTCCACTGCCTGGCGGAGGACCATCGCGATCGCCTCGGCTTCTTCCTGAGGGTCACGGGGCTTCAGGCGCCACAGCCCGTCATACGTTAGGACTTGCGTCTCCTGCCAAGCGCTTAGAGCCGATGCGGGTAGCAGGGCGCGGGACAGCGTGGCGAAGCGTTCGTCCATCGGGTGACGATTGGGGGACGGCGCGACAGAGTCGTCGTCCGGCGTGGGACTGTGCGGCGACTGATCCCCCGGTCGAGCCGGGGGATGACCGGGGAAAGCGTCACTCCCCCATGGCCGCACGTCCTGCCTCGTCGCATCCAGGCCGGCGAGCAAGCTGGCGAGGCCGGATTGTGGATGGCTGTCCTCCATCGTCGTCCATGCGTCCTCGGCCATGAGCAGATCGAGAACGGGCAACACAACGCGGCCGAACGGCAACCGGGCAACCACACGGGCAAGGCGAGCGACGGATGGAATTCCCGCGGTGGTGCCGGCGATTACTATGGGATGCTCCGGAGGCCTCGCCTCCCACGCCGCGGCTTGCGCGTTCAGCAGCGCGACCTGGCGAGCGGCCGGGTTCATCACTCCGTTTTCCTCGAGCCAGGCTGGCCAGCCGTAAGTGACGATCCGGAGAAATTCCAGCGTGCGCGCCCAGTGCGCGGCATAGGCGGGGTCGGCGGCATCGGGCAGTCGCGCTGCGAGATCGATTTCTGCTCGATCCGCCTCATCCATCAATGTGGCCAACTCGCTCGCCAGCATCCATGCTCGATCGGCGGTGCGTGGCGCTCCCCCGGCGCCGTTCATCCGCAAGATAAGATGCGACAGAACCGCCAGCCGCCGCAGCGGATCGACCGGTGGTGGCAGTTCGAGGGCACCCTCCAGTGCCAATGGCGTCTCATCGAGCGCGCCCAATGCGACGATCCTTGGCAGTAACAAGCCACGCTCGGGAGAAACGCGCAGGAACGCTTCAGCGAGAGACCGTGCCGCGCGACGGGTGGGCGTCAATATCAGGCCGTTGGCGATTTCCAACGGGTCGTCGCCTCGCTGGCGCAACCAGCCCTCAGCCAGCGCTTCCAGGAACGGAACGCCCGGCGGAATGGTGAACAGGTTCAGCGCCACGGCCAACGCACATCGCCGGTGACCCGCGCCTCAAGCACGAGTTCAGCCTCGGCGAGATCGGCCGGAGTTGAAAGGTGGAACCAGATCCCATCATGCACCACGGCCCGAATACGCCCGCTCTCCATCGACCGGTCCCAGGCGCGATTTAGCGAGAACGAGCCTGGCGGCATGCCATCGAGCAATGTCGGCCGCATCAACGACGCACCGGCGAAGATGTACGGCACAATCTCCCGCTCCCTCCGCCGCCTGGGCACTCCAAGCTGATCGACCGCGAAGTCGCCAAATCCG
>JBEKGV010000887.1:0-2566 GCA_050012615.1 Acetobacteraceae bacterium
AGGTCGGACGTTGGGTTCTCCCACCAATCCAGCTCGCCCGCCTGCAGCGCCGCCGCCTTGGTGGCCGGATCCGGCTGCACGTGCCATTCGACCCGGTCGAAATTCACGACTTTCGGGCCGGCGGTGAAGCTGACCTCGCCATTTTCGCGCGGCTTGTAGCCGTCGAAGCGTTCATACACGAACAACGAGCCTTGCACGCGCTCGTCGGGCTTGAAGCGGAACGGACCACTGCCGACGACCTCGGTGAACTGTTTGAACGGATCGGTCGCGGCGATACGCTCCGGCATGATCGCGCACATGTTGGACGCACCATGGCACAGCGCATCCGGCAGCAGCGAGAACGGTTGTTTCAACCGGAACATGATCGTCTTGTCGTCGGGGGCGGACAATTCGTCGGTCCGCTGCATCAGCGCCTGGCCGAACGCGTCGCGCGCACCCCAGCGTTAGACAGAGGCCACGCAGTCCCGCGCCAGAACTTTGGTGCCGTCGTGGAACATCAACCCGTCGCGCAGGGTCAGCTTCCAGGTCTTTCCGTCATTCTCGATGGTGTGGCCGGCGAGCATCTGCGGCTCGGCCTTGAAGCCGCCCTTCTGGCCGGTCTGCCCGTACAGCGTGTCGAACACCATGTAGCCGTGGTTGCGCGTCACGTACGCCGTGGTCCACACGGGATCGAGCACGGCGAGGTCCGATTGCGGGATGAATTTCAGCACCCGCTGGTTCGCCGCGCGCACCACCGCGGGCAGGGCGAGGCCCGCGGCAGAGGCCGCGAGGAATGCGCGTCGTTTCATTTGATCTGTCTCCCGGGATCGGCCCGCCGCCTGTCATCAGGATCTGAGCGATCACAGGCTATCGCGGATCGCGGGGAGATATCAATCCGGCCGCCGATGAGGATAGGGCTGCCGGTTCAGGGGCTCGGAGAGGCCGTGGCCGGCAGATCGGTGCCTTCGTAAAACTCTGCGACCGGGACCTCAATGCCGATCTCGGGCATGCGCAGGACATCGCCGTCTGTCAGGGCGGTCGTGGTCCAGAGTTCGTCGACCCTCTCCCGCGCGTGGACCGAGAGGCCGATGCTTGTATGTTCGAGGATGACGTAGCGGCGGATCGAAGTGACCGCATGATATTCGCGAAGTTTGTCGATCCTGTCGGTTCGCCCGGAAGTTGGGCTGAGTATCTCGAAAACCACGACGACCCCCGGCACCAGACGGTCCGTGCCGAGCGCTTTCGTGCAGGTGACGAGGGCGTCCGGGTACCGGACGGCGTCACCGATGGTGGCGACACCGGCATCCGGGCCGAGTGGCCGGCAGTTGGTACCCCTCAATCGTGAGCGTAAGGCGGCATAAATATTCTGGGATATCTGGCTGTGGTCGAGGGTGCCCCCGGTCATCGCAACAGGCTGGAACCCGTCGAACTCATGACGCACGCTTTGGGTCGCGGCCCAGTCGAGGAATTCCTCGCGAGTCATGAGGGGAGTGCGGAGGCCGATGCTCATGGCGAGATCATAGCATGCCGCTTCGGTTGTTGTCGCGCGAGTTCGCCGCATCAACAAAAGGCGAACCTGAGGAAAGTATCGTTCGCTGACTACCGCCCATCAGGGACATGGACCAGGCGGTCGACTCCGGCCATGTCCGGTTGAGGTGGCGCCGTATAATCAGCGCCGGCTCAGAGCACAGGAAGGACTATCCCGCGAAGAATACTCCGCCTCCACGCTCACGGATCAACCCGCGCCGTCGCCGTCCCCGTCACCACTTCCTTCCCATCCTGATTGGTCGTCGACAGTTTCAGATCGACGACTTTCGCCCCGTCCTCTTCCCTGATCGCCTCCACCGTCGCCGTGGCATCCAGCGTATCGCCTGGCCACACCTGATTGGTGAACCGCACGCCGAACTTCTTCAAACGCCCCGGGCCCACATAATTCGTCAGCATCTTCGACGTCAGCCCCATGGTCAGCATCCCGTGCGCGAACACGGTCGGATAGCCGGCGATCTGCGTCGTATAAACCTCATCCGTGTGCAGCGGATTATAGTCCCCCGAGGCGCCCGCGTACTGGACGATCTGGGTGCGCGACAGGTTCTCGACCACGCGTTCCTTGTGCGTGTCGCCAACCTTCAGCGTGGAGGATTTGAGTGCCATGTGCGTTTCTCCCTCAGCCCTGGTCCACGGGACGTTCCGTTGTGACACCGACGCCGCGGGCAGTGACCACAAGTTCGCCTTTCTGATTGCGGTACTCGGTGACCCGCTCCCGGAACGTTAGTTTGCCGGCGCGTTTGCTCTCCCGCTCCCAGGTCTTGCCGGGTTTCGTCTCAGCGGTCAGCACGTCGCCGGGATGCATCGGGAGGTGGTATTCATAATGCTGCTCGGCGTGCAGCCCGCCGGAGGAAGTGGGTTTGCCCTCGATCCCGGATGGTCCCTTGGCGGAGCCGAACCATTTCTGGCCAGGCTTCGGGCGCAGGAAATAGTCTGGGTCGAACTGTGCCACGGCCTGTACGAACGTCGGGGGTGGAATGATGCCGCCAACCTCGGATTGCTTCGCTGCCTCTGCGTCATGATACACGGGGCTGGTATCGCC
>JBEKGV010000888.1:0-2556 GCA_050012615.1 Acetobacteraceae bacterium
TGCGTGCTGTTGTTGACAGGCTTGCACGGCGCCATGTCGAAATGGCGTCGCGAGTTCATGGAGGATCGCAATACACGATCTCAGCGTTTCTATCGGATCGTCAACGAGGTCCCTGCCCTGCTGCTGGTGGTGATCGTTGTCATGGTGATCGTGCGCCCATTCTGATCGCCCAGGATTGGACAGCGGAAGCCGGTTGGTGTGCAATGGAGCGGTCATTCAGCGATCCATAGGAGGAAACCATGGCAACACCGCCATCCGCGTCCCGCGATGCCGTCCGCGCTACCGTGCCGAAGATGATCGACCTCACGGAAAAAGTTCTGTTCGGCGACGTCTGGGAACGACCCAACCTGTCCAAGCGCGACCGCAGCCTGATCGTTTGTGCCACCCTGATCGCGACCTATCGGCCGGAGCAGCTGCGCGGCCATTTGCAGCGCGCGTTGGATAACGGCGTGACGAAGGACGAGATCTCGGAAATGATCACGCATCTGGCGTTTTATTCGGGATGGCCCGCATCGATGAGTGCGGCGAATATCGCGCGCGAGATCTTCGAAAACAACCCGTGATTGTCGCGTTGTCGTCATGGCCTGGTTGTGCGGGCCATGACGAGGAAAGGAGCATTAAATCATGAAGGCGGGTTTTATCGGCCTTGGCACCATGGGTGCGCACATGGCCGCCAACTTGCAAAAAGGCATCCAAAAGGATGGCCACACCGTCGTCGTGCATGATGTGCGTCGGGACGCCGCCACCCAACACCTGAAGGATGGTGCGGTCTGGGCTGATTCTCCGGCCGCGGTGGCGGCTGAATGCGACGTGATCTTCACCTCGTTGCCTGGGCCGGTAGAGTTCGACGCGGTTTCGTTCGGCCCGAATGGGCTGTTGTCGTCGATCCGCAAAGACGCGGCTTATTTCGATCTGACGACCAATTCGCCGACCACCGTGCGCAACGCGGCGAAGGAGTATGAAAAGAAAGGCGCGCATTTGTTTGATGCACCAGTCAGCGGCGGTCCGCGAGGTGCCGCGAGCGGCAAGCTGGCGATCTGGTGCGGCGGCGATCAGGATGTTTTCGAGAAATGGCACCCGGTGCTGTCAACGATCGGCGATCAGGCCCGCTATATTGGCCCGATCGGCGCCGGTTCGGTCGCGAAGCTGGTGCACAACTGTTATGGTTATATCGCCACCGCGGCGGCGGCCGAGGTATTCAGCATGGGCGTGAAGGCCGGCATCGAGCCGCTGGCGATCTGGGAAGCCGTGCGGCAGGGAGCGATCGGCCGGCGCGGCGCTTTCGATTCGTTAACGGATCAGTTCCTGCCGAACAAATACGAACCGCCGGCCTTCGCGTTACGCCTCGCTCATAAGGACGTTTCGCTGGCGACCGCGCTTGGGCGTGAGTTGAACGTGCCGATGCGGCTGGCCAATCTCGCGCTGGCGGATTTGTCCGAGGGCTTGAACCGCGGCTGGGGCAATCGGGACTCGCGCTCGATCATGGTGCTGCAAACGGAACGGGCCGGGATCGAGATCAAGGTCGATCCTCAGCGGTTGACCGAAGCGTTGGACAATAAAGCGAAGAACGGCTGATCAGTGCCATTCCGCGCGCAGGGCGTCGACGGCTCGGTCGACGTCCTGTTGGCTGTTGTAACCGTGGAAACTAAAGCGCAGCCGGCCCATGCCGTTCCACGCGAGTACGCCGTCGCGGGCCATTCCATCGACGATCGCCTGAGCACGAGGTGACGCCACGCACACGCTGGCACCATGCCGCACTGGATCGGCGGGTGTCGTGGCGGGGATCTGCAACTCACGCAATCGTCCCAACATTGTGGTGGTCAGGTCCTGAACATGGGACTGCACGGCGCGCATGTCGTACCGCGCCAAATAGTCCAGCGCTTCGGCAAGCACATAAATCGGCGCGTGCGCTGGGTTGCCTCGGGTGAACCGCATGGCGTTGGCGCGCAACGGCGGCGGGTCGTCGTAACCGCGATGTCCTGGCTCGAATGAATGCCAACCGGCGGTGGCGGGAGACCAGCCGGGTTGGCGGGACCGGTTCCAATAGGCGATCGCGACACCGGTGATGCCGAGTAGCCACTTATAGCAGGCCGAGAACGCGAAATCTGCGACCGCGGCGTCGATCGGCAAATATCCCGCGGCCTGGGTGAAGTCCACGACGAGTAACGCCCCGACCTTGTCGGCGAGCGCTCGGAGCGCGGCCAGATCGTGACGTTCACCGGTCAAATACGACACGTAACTGACCCCGATCGCCCGTGTCCCCGCATCCACACACGACGCCAGCCGATCCGGTTCGGTTCCCCTCGCCTGCCGCAGCGTGACCGTCGGGTGTCGATGCAGCAGAAACGGGCCAACGACGGATGGATACTCATTGGCATCGATGACGATATTGTCGCCATCGCGCCAGTCGAGGCTTTCAGCTACGATCGACACGCCTTCGGCAACGTTGCTGACGAAGCCGATCGAGCCCGCGTCGACGCCCCAGTAACGAGCGATGCCGGCTCGGGCGCGTTCAACCTCCGCCTCCTGTGCGCTGCGCCCTGCCATACCGCGGCT
>JBEKGV010000889.1:0-2554 GCA_050012615.1 Acetobacteraceae bacterium
CATGCGGTACACCGAGGCACGGCTGACCGAGGTGGCGCGCGCCATGCTGGCCGGCATCGATGAAGACGCCGTCGACTTTCGCCCCACCTATGACGGGGAAGAAAGCGAACCAATCGTCCTGCCGGGGGCATTTCCCAATCTGTTGGCGAATGGCGCGGCCGGCATCGCCGTCGGCATGGCGACGTCCATCCCGCCCCACAACGCGGGCGAGGTTTGTGCCGCCGCGATGCATTTGATCGCCAACCCGAAGGCGTCCGTCGCTGACCTGCTGGCACACATGCCCGGTCCGGATTTTCCCACCGGCGGCATCCTCTCCGAGGACCCGGCCTCACTTCTCGCCGCCTACGAAACCGGTCGCGGCGGCTTCCGGCTGCGCGCGAAGTGGGAGGTGGAGAAAGGCAAGCACGGCACCTGGCAGATCGTGGTGACCGAAATCCCCTATCAGGTGCAGAAGGCAAAATTGATCGAACAGATCGCGCAGCTGATGGAGGACAAAAAACTCCCGCTCCTGGGCGACGTGCGCGACGAAAGCTCGGACATCATTCGCCTGGTCCTGGAGCCGAAAACCCGAGGCGCCGAACCCGAGGTGCTGATGGAGACCGTGTTTCGCGCCACGGCACTGGAAACTCGTTTCCCATTGAACATGAACGTATTGGATGCGACGCGCACGCCACGCGTGATGTCGTTGAAGGAGGTGCTGCAAGCCTGGCTCGATCATCGGCACGAGGTGCTGGTACGCCGGTCCAACCACCGTCTCGCCGCGATTGATCGCCGGATCGAGGTGCTGGAAGGCTACTTGCTGGTTTACCTGAACCTCGATGAGGTGATCTGTATCATTCGCGAGGAGGATGAGCCAAAGCCTCGGCTGGTGGAGCGCTTTACCCTGACGGATACGCAGGCCGAGGCGGTTTTGAACATGCGGTTGCGCAGCCTGCGCCGGTTGGAAGAAATGGAAATCCGCAGAGAGCACGACAAACTCACGAAAGAGCGCAAGGGTTTGCGTGCTCTGTTGGACAACGACAAGGCACGGTGGAAGCGGATTTCCGTCGAGCTGGATGACATTCGGAAAAAATTCGGTTCCGGTCCGTTGGGCGATCGCAGGACCGAGTTGGGCGTGGCGCCGGCCGCCGCCGACTTCACGTTCGAGGCGTTCGTGGAGCGTGAGCCGATCACCGTGATCCTGTCCGACAAGGGATGGATCCGAGCGGTGAGGGGTCAGGTCGCCGATCCCGCTGAGCTGAAATTCAAGGAAGGCGATAAGCTACGGTTGCTGTTGCCGTGTCACACCACGGACCGGCTGGTACTGTTCGCGACCAACGGCAAATCGTTCACTTTGAAAGCCGCTGATGTTCCGCGCGGACGAGGCGATGGCCAGGCACTGCGCCTGATGGCTGATTTGCAAAACGAGGATGATGCCGTCGCGCTGTTCGTCGCGGCGGAAGGGATCCGGTATCTGGTTGCTTCCTTATCCGGCCGCGGGTTCCTGGTTCCTGGTGCGGAACTTGGGGCGGAAAAGCGAACCGGCAAACAAATTCTGAATCTAAAGCCTGGCGAGCGCGCCGCATTCTGCGTTCCGGCCGATGGCGATCATGTCGCGCTGATTGGCGAGAACCGGCGGCTGCTGATCTTCTCGCTGGACCAGATTCCGGAAATGGTGCGCGGCGCCGGTGTCATCCTGCAGCGCTACAAGGATGGTGGCCTGTCGGACGCGAAGGTGTTCCGTCTCGCTGACGGACTGACCTGGCGGCTTGGAGAGCGTATCCGCACCGAAACGGATTTGCGGGATTGGCTGGGCGAGCGCGCACAGGCGGGCAGGATGCCACCGAACGGATTTCCGAAAGGACTGAAGTTTTAACGTTCATAACGTGTGGGTGAGGATACCGGCCGCCTCCAGCAGGATCGTTTCCAAACTCGCCGACTGACGAATAGCGTTGAGCCGCTCTCCAGCGACACCAAACGCCGCCTGCGCCAGACGAGGTGCCAACCCCGGCTCCGCACTCAGGCGGTGCATTGCCGCGGCAAGCGACCCGGCGTCACCAGGCAGCACCAACAAGCCCGTCTTACCGTCAATCACGGCCTCGGCGATGCCGCCTTCATCAGAGCCAACGACCGCGCAGCCGCGCGCCATCGCCTCAGCCACGACACTGGGCAGCCCCTCCGCGTCCCCATCCACCGCGACCACGCTCGGTACCACCAGCGCCAGTGCCGTCTCCATCAACGCCGCGAGTGCCGGCTGCGAAAGCCAACCTACCAGTTCCACGTCCGGAACGTCCCGGGTCAGTGCCTCCAGGACGGAGCGTAACGGTCCGTCACCAGCACAAATCAATTTTGTCGTGTCGCCACCGGCGCGAAGCCGTCGCATGGCGTCGGCCAGCACGGTGATGCCTTTTTTCTCCACAAACCGGCCGGCGAAAAGAAACACGGGTTCCCTGTGAGCAGTCGGGGGAGATGAGGCGACCTCGACGCCGATCGGCAGTACGGTCAGAAGATGTTCCGGCACACCCCGACGAATGGCGGTCTCGGCAACGGCACCGGAGACGCAAACGAACCGATA
>JBEKGV010000890.1:0-2552 GCA_050012615.1 Acetobacteraceae bacterium
TCACCAGGTTTCTTTCATGTCCTGGCGCCGCCGGGACAGCATTAAAATTCCTCGCGAGTTGTGGGATCGCGCCGCAAACGCACTCGCCCATGCCGCGTGATTCGATAAAGTCCAGCTTAGTGAACCGGATCAGGGCATCCGGGCAAGCCGCAGCCCGTCCGCGAAGTGGTCCCGGTCGGCTTGCTTGTCCATCGGGAAGGCGCTCAGGCAGCGCTCGATTGTGACGCCCGGCTCAATCATCAGCAGACGCCGCAGTACCGGCGCGGCTTCCTGGTCGCGGCGCAGATGTCCGAGCGCGGCAAGATAAGGCTTGTAGCCAGCCGAGTACGCAGGGTTGAGCTGGGTGACAGCACGCCCGATCGTAGCCGCCGCCTGGTAATCGCGCTTTAGCACAAGGGCAAGCGCGAACAGCCCTTCGAACATGAATGAATACGGATCGAGCGGTGATAGTGTCTTGTAACGCTGATAGCGACGTTCTGCTTCTTTCACATCACCCAAAAGGGTGTGCGTGATCGCCGATAAAGCCCAGGCGACGGCGAGGTTCGGGTTCAGTTCGAGCGCGCGCTCGTGCAGCGCGGCCCCCTCGCGTGGGCGCCGCTGAACGTATCCGCGCACGTGGCCCGCGACGATAAACGCACCGGCGGAGTAGGGGTCCAGGAGAATTGCTCGATCCGCGAGTTCGCCCGCCCGGACCGCGGCCTCGTGCGGGTCGGTGGCCCAGTACTGGCTGATCAGCAAAGCATGCCAGGAAGCGTACCATCCGTGCGCCGCGGCATGGTCCGGCTCCAATGCGATCGCCCGCGCCAGGTTTACGCCCGCCCGCATGAAACCGTCCCGTTCGAGTCTCGTGATGAGCGGTATCGACCGAAGGATCAGGTCGTGGGCCGAGGCGCCGGGGTCCGTACGCGACGCACCACGCTTCGCCTCTGCCAGCAAAATAACCGGGTCGATCTGTGCCGCCACTTCGCTCGAGACCTCCTCCTGGACGGACAGGGGATCATCGGCCGATCGGTCGAAGCGCCGCGCCCAGACGACCTGATTGTCCTCCCTGAGATCGAGCAGGCGCAACGTGATGCGCAACTTGTTACGGCTGCGCTGGATCGCTCCATCCAGAAGAAAGTCGAGACCTCTGGCGCGCCTGGCAGCCGCGGTTCCGTCACGAATGTCCCGCGCGAACCGCGCGAGCGAATTCGAGGAGATCACCGTCAGCCAGCGAAACCGCGACAGCGCCGTGGTTATTTCATTGGCGAGACTGGGCCCGAGATAACTGGCGTCCTCCGGAAGGCCGATGCATCGCATGGGAAGCACGCCGACCCGGGCGCCGGTACGCGGACGCTCCTCGTCGCGGGCTTCCGCGAGGTCCCGGGATGCGTCGCGCTCCAGCGCGGCGGGCGGCGCTTCCGGTACCGGATGCGGCGGTCGAAAAGGCAGCCGCTTGCTTGAAGGACCACGGATTTCATTGAGCAGAGTCTGAGTTTCCGCCGAAGGCACGGCATCGAGCAGGTCAGCGAGCACCGCGCGGCACCTGTCGTAGGCCTGGATGGCCATACCGCGCTCGCCCCGTTCCGCATGCGCGCGCATCAGGGCACGCCAGGCTTCTTCATGCGCGCGATCGATCTGCAGCAGCCGTTGTGCTGCCGGAATGACGGTCCCCGGTTCGGACTGCTCACGCAGCAGCGCCTCAGCCATGCCGCGGGCACGATCGCGCACCCGTTCCCGCTCGGTCGTGAGCCACATGTCGAACGCTGGATCGATACCGTCCAGATCTTCCAGCAGTTCGCCATCCAGAAGCGCCAATGCCGCGGGTTTGCTCGTGGTCGCCCGCATGATCTGGTCGACGTCGACCCACGTGGCACCCGGCGTCAACGACAAGTGATCACGCGTGACGTGCAGGATTTCGGCTTTCGCCGGTGCGAGTGCCTTCAGGAGCAACTGAATCTCTTGCCGCAACGACGCCCGTGCCTGCTCCTCGGGCCGGCGGCTCCAAAGCAGCTCGGCGAGCCGGCCGCGCATCGCGGGACGGGGCGCCGACAACGCGATGGCGGCCAACAATGCCCGGGTTTTGCGGCCGGTCGGCAGAACGTTTTCGGTTGCAACGGTCCACGCTTCCATCTGGCCGGTGAGGCGCAGACGGACGATGCTTTGATCGGTCATACCATATGATACGAAACCATCTATCCCAAACAGCGGTCGGTCCCGCGTGTCAACGCGACCGGCGTCCAAACTGCGCATTTCCTGATAGACCGCTGTCGTCTGTTCATGGGCGGACAATCGAGGCCAGGTGTCTTCGCCGATGCCGGTCCGTGCCCGTTCATATACGGTCTCAAGTTGATCCATCATTACTTGAACCTCGGCATAATCAGATGTTGCCGGCTTCTGTTTTCCTTGCTGCCCCCCGGATTGCCGGTTTCGGGAGGGTTGGCCCGACGGCGTTGGCGACCGCTGCCTTCACGAGCGTCACGTTGGCTGATGTCCCTGCCGGGAAGCTGCCCAAATAGCCTGGTTAAAAAATCTGTTCAAGTATTAACCGTAGAGAACGAAAGAAAATTGCT
>JBEKGV010000891.1:0-2545 GCA_050012615.1 Acetobacteraceae bacterium
GGGTCACAGGAGGCAAATGGTACAGTCTGATCGACAAGCTCTACCCCCAAACCACGCTGCGGGCGGCCTTCAAGGCCGTAGCTGCCAACCGAGGCGCGGCTGGGGTGGATCATGTCAGCATCGAGCACTATGCGGAGACCCTGGACGCCAACCTGGCCCGTCTGAGTGAAGCCCTGCGAACCGGCACGTACCGGCCGCAGGCGATCCGGCGGCACTACATCCCGAAGCCGGGAAGCCAGGAGATGCGTCCGTTGGGAATACCGACCGTTCAGGACCGGGTGGTCCAGACGGCGCTGCGCATGGTGCTGGAACCCATCTTCGAGCATGGCTTCGCCCCACAAAGCTACGGCTTTCGCCCAGGAATGGGCTGCAAGGACGCGTTGCGGCGTGTGGATGAGTTGCTCAGGGCGGGCTACGTCCATGTCGTCGACGCCGATCTGAAGAGCTACTTCGATACGATCCCGAAAGACCGCCTGCTGACGCTCGTCGCCAGTAAGGTGGCCGATGGCCGCGTCCTGAAACTGGTCGAATTGTTTCTCGGCCAGAGCGTGCTGGAAGACACCCGTGAGTGGGTGCCGGAAGAGGGCACGCCGCAGGGCGCGGTGATCTCGCCGTTGCTGAGCAACATCTACCTGGACCCGCTGGATCATCTGATGGCGGAACGGGGGTTCGAGATGGTTCGGTACGCGGACGATTTCGTGGTGTTGTGCCGAAGTCCCCAGGAAGCCGCCGAGGCTCTGACCGTGGTGCGGGACTGGACGGAGAAGTCCGGACTGACTTTGCATCCGGCGAAGACGCGGCTGGTCGACGCCGGGGTCGATGGGTTCGACTTCCTTGGCTATCACTTCGGACGCGGCCGCCGTTGGCCGCGCGAGAAGAGCATGAAGAAGCTCAAGGATGCGATCCGGGCGAAGACCGGGCGGAGTGTGGGGAAGAGCCTTCCCATGGTGATCGCGAGCATTAACCCGACTCTGCGTGGCTGGTTCGGCTATTTCCAGCATAGCGCGCCACGAACGTTCCGCATCGTCGACGGCTGGGTTCGCCGCCGACTGCGGAGCATTCTCCGGCGCCAGCAGAGACGGGAGGGGATCGCGAGGACTCACGGCGCCGATCACACGCGATGGCCGAATGCCTTCTTCGCCAAACACGGGTTGTTCAGCTTGCAAGCGGCACGTGATGCGGTCTGCCAGTCCTCTTGAAGGTAAAACCACTGACCGGAGAGCCGGATGCGGGAGATCCGCAAGTCCGGTTCGGAGGGCGGGGAGGGCAACCTTCCCGACCCCTATTGGCGAGGCACGTGCGGCGATTGATGGCCGGGTGATCCCCCGATCAAGTCGGGGGAGGCCATGACGCGTGGATTGGGGTGCTCGCCCTTTAAGTTAGCGCCTATGGGGTCAGGCCCGGCCATGACGCGTAAATTGAGGTGCGGCCCTCTTAACTTAGTGCCTATGGGGCCTGACCCGGCCATCTCTCGCGGCACCGCGCTGGAAAGACGGCCGCGTCAGGCCCGGCTGTCGCGGTGTATCGACGACGCCTCGCGCTTTCGCGATGCTAAGTACTAACGCCGTAAAACGGTTCGTCCGGCAAACCGTGCCGCCGAACCGAGTTGTTCCTCGATCCGGATCAGTTGGTTATATTTCGAGGTCCGGTCGCTGCGCGCCAGGCTGCCAGTCTTGATCTGACCGCAATTCGTCGCCACCGCGAGATCGGCGATCGTCGAGTCCTCGGTCTCACCCGAACGATGGCTCACGACAACACGCCACCCCGCGCGATGCGCGATTTCCACGGTTTCCAGCGTCTCGCTCAGGGTGCCGATCTGGTTGACTTTGACCAGCACCGCGTTCGCCGTCCCCCGTTCGATGCCAAGCCGCAGGCGCTCCGGGTTGGTCACGAAGATATCGTCGCCAACCAGCTGGATCTTCCCGCCCATCCGGTCGTTCATCAGTTTCCACGTGTCCCAGTCGTCCTCGGCGCAGCCATCCTCGATCGAGACGATGGGGAACCGCGCGCAGAGATCTTCGTAGTATCGGACGATGCCCTCGGAATCGAGGATCTTTCCTTCACCTTCAAGGTGATACCTGCCATCCTTGAAAAATTCGCTGGAAGCGGGATCGAGCGCGAACGTCACGTCCTCGCCCATTCGATATCCTGCCTTTTCAACAGCTTTGGCAATGAAGCTCAGAGCTTCGTCGGCCGATTTCAGGTTGGGCGCGAAACCGCCTTCGTCGCCGACATTGGTGTTGTGGCCGGCGTCGTGCAGTCCCTCTTTGAGGGTATGGAAGATCTCCGACCCCATGCGGACCGCGTCGGCGACGGTGCCGGCGGCGACCGGCATGATCATGAATTCCTGAATATCGATCGGATTGTCCGCATGCTTGCCGCCGTTGAGAATGTTCATCATCGGCACCGGCAGCGTCCGGGCGTAACTGCCGCCGACATGCCGGTACAATGGGATGCCGAGGTGATCGGCCGCCGCCTTGGCGACCGCCAGCGATACAGCGAGGATCGCGTTGGCGCCCAGTCGAGCCTTGTTGGGGGTGCCGTC
>JBEKGV010000892.1:0-2543 GCA_050012615.1 Acetobacteraceae bacterium
GTAAGCGCCCGGTCAGCGACGCGGCAGCCTTGGCACACGGGTTGCGTCGCGCGCCGCTCAGACGGCGTCACGCTGATCCAGCCGCCGGCGCACCCCATCCAGGTTCCACGGCGGCAACTCGTGCACGCGTCTCACCGGATGATCAGCGATACAGGCGAGGACTTTGCGCAAATAATCCTCGGGATCGAGCCAGTTCAATTTTGCCGATTCGGTCAGGGTGAAGATCGCCGCGGCGCGCTCCCCGCCGGAGTCCGATCCCGCGAATAACCAATTCTTGCGTCCGAGAGTCATCGGCCGCATCGAGCGTTCGGCGGCGTTGTTGTCGATGCAGACGCGGCCGTCGCGCAGTACCAGGGTCAATGCGTCCCAACGCGTCAGAGCGTAACGGATCGCCTTGGCCATCTCGCCCCTGCCGGAGACTCGCGACAGTGTCGTGTCCAACCATTTCCGGAGATCGGCGAACAGCTTCTCACTCCGTTCCGCGCGGACCTTCAGCCGGATTTCGGCGGGCTCGCCGCGGATCGACGCCTCGACCGCGTACAGCGCCGCGATCCGTTGCATGGCCTCCCACGCCTGAGGCGATTTCGTCTCGGCGTGGATGTCGACGAATTTTCTCCGAACGTGCGCCATGCAGGCGGCTTCCGTGACGCCTTGCTGGTACAGCCCGGCGTAACCGGCGTACCCATCCGCCTGGAGGATGCTTTTGAATCCGGCGAGATGGGCTTTCGGATGTTCGCCTTTGCGATCCGGACTGTAACAATACAGCACCGCCTTCGGAGCCTGGCCGGCGAACGGATGGTCGTCGCGGACATAACACCAGATCCGTCCGGTTTTTGTCTTGCCGTTTCCGGGTGCCAGCACCGGCACCGTGGTATCGTCGGCGTGGATCCGTTCGGCACTCATCACGTGCGCGCCGACCGCGTCAACCAACGGGCGTAACAACCGCGCGCACTGACCGACCCAATCCGCGAGTGTTGAACGATCGAGATCGATACCATCGCGCGCGTATATTTCCGCCTGGCGATGCAACGGAAGGTGGTCACAGAATTTCCCAACCAGCACGTGCGCCAACAGACCAGGGCCGGCGAGGCCGCGGTTGATCGGCAGGCTGGGAGCCGAGGGTTGGGTGATGCTCTCGCAGCAACGGCAGGACAGCTTCGGACGCACGTGCCGGGTGACGCGGAAAGACCCCGGCACGTACTCCAGCACCTCGGTCACGTCCTCGCCAAGACGCCGCAACGCACCGCCGCATTTCGGGCAGGCACAAGCCGGGGCATGCTCCACCACGTCGCGCGGCAGGTTTTCCGGCAGCGGCTTGCGTTTGGGTTTCCGCCGCTCGGGCTGGATTGCCGGATCGATCGCGGCAGGGTCCACCTCAGGTTCCGGTTCGGGTGGCGTGGTCTGCGCGATCTCTTCCTCGAGATCGCCAATGATCAGTTCGAGCTGATCGATCGCGCCTCGCATCTTCTCCGATGATGACCCGAACCGCTGACGCAACAGTTTCGCGAGGCGCGCCTTCAATTGCTCGTTCTGAAGCACCTGCTCCTTCAGACCTTCTCGGGCGGCCTCCAGTTCGGCCACATGGTCCTGCTCGCGGCTCAACAGCAACGTGCGCAACGCGGTTACGTTCTTTGGCAGCGCGGTGGGGTCCAGCGGCGAAAGCATGTGAGAATCTTCCACAACCGATTCCCGTTTCGCCAGGTCAAATCGCACTACCGTAACGACTTTTTTCATCCCGCCAGCTCGGGCCGCCACGTGCGTGTCGGCATCCGCCAATCGATGCCCTCCAGCAACATCGACAGTTGCGCCGGCGTCAGAAAGACCGCGCCGTCCTTGGCCTGGGGCCAGACAAAGCGGCCCTTTTCAAGGCGCTTCGCGAACAGGCAAAGACCTTGCCCGTCCCACCACAACACCTTGATCAGGTCACCGCGGCGGCCACGGTAGACAAACATGTGGCCGCAAAAAGGGTCCTTTTGAAGATGGTTCTGGGCCAGAGACGCAAGGCCATCAAAACCGCGGCGCAGATCGGTATGCCCGCACGCCAACCAGACATGCACGTTCGGTGGCGGAACAATCATCCACGCAGCCCGGCGATCACGGCACGCAGCATCGCCACAGGCGTGTCCCGGCGGATCAGAACTTTGCCACCTGACGGCAGAACGACCTCAATCGTCGCCGCCCCATGATCCATGGACGCCGGCGGAGTGGGCGACGTCATGGCATCATCACTCATGGATGACGCCAGCCGCACCGGCACGAAGTCCATCACATCACCGGATCTCAATCGGCCCTGACGCGCGAGGTGCCGCCAACCGTGCAACAGGCTCGGGCTTACGTCGTGTCGCGCCGCGACGTCGCAAACGCGCGTGCCAGGCTCCTGGCTCTCGGCCACGATCCGCAGCTTCTCGGCGATGCTCCACCGCCGGCGCCGTTCGCGGCCGGTGATGATCTCAATCATTCCATCCGCCACAGTCCTTAACTCCGACCTTTAGGTGCTCCTTAAGGTCATAGTCTCGGAATCAGGGGCGGGCGGAACAAGGCGG
>JBEKGV010000893.1:0-2525 GCA_050012615.1 Acetobacteraceae bacterium
AGATCGCCAGCTGAACGAGAATCGCGTCGGTTGAGAGTGCCATCAGAAAGTCTCCGGTCTGGTGAAAGCACACCGCCTCACCGCGACAGCGTCATTGATGTAAATCAGCTATCGGAACTTTGGCCGCGGTGACTTACCCACCACGCGACACCACCGAGCCCGACGATCACGCACGTTGCCGCTGTCAACAGCAGCGGAGACTGATCAAGCCAGCCCAGGCCAGGAACCGCCAGGAAGAGGACACCGCCGATCGCGCATATTTGCCAAACCCTGGCCTGGACGCCGGACACGAAAGTTCCAAGCGCCAGCAGGATCATCATACCCAGCGAGGTCGCGTTGGCATTCATTACGCCCTGTACGCCGCTGTTATAGAGCAGATAGATGGCAAGCATGAGCGCACACCAGTCCAGCGCGACTCTTACGACGAATCCCAGGCGTTCTGTTTGGGTAAGGAAATTTCTCCAGCCCTCGATAATCGATATGATGCCGAACACCGGAGTCAGAATGACCCAGTAGATTACCGGTAGCCGTAAGACGACTCCGACCAGCGCCAGCAACAGCATCGCGATATAGGGTATGTCGTGCAGGAGCCAGCGCAGCATGACGGATCGTGTCCGTACGCGAAGGATCCGATCCGCGACGGGCTGTTTGCCATCCTCGGCCGACTCCGCGGTCGCGGCGGCGTGAGTTCCCTGAGCCCCGATGTTCACTGGATGCGAGCGATCAATTGCATTCATGAAAGGATCCTCCGCCGAAGCACCCGCGATAGTCCACGCGGCGACGGTCGTAGGCACGTTGGCCGAACGGGAGGAGGACGATCACGGCAATCGGAAGGAAGCTCATCGTAGCCTCAAAGGGTTCAATGCTAACCGCACGTGGGACGACTGGCGGCGACGATCCTGAACCGCGGGACGCACCGGTACATGGCGTCAGCGAGACTGCTCCTGGGGCTTCGACGCGTCGTGCGCCGTATCCGTCACGTCGCTCGTATTGTTCGCGCCTTGCTCGTCTCTGAGCACGTCACGTGCCGTGTCCCTGGCGCTGCCAGCGGCATTTTGCGCTTTGCCGGCCCCCCGTTCCGCGACCCCTTCAGCCTCTAGTTTCGCATCGCCGGTGATGCTGCCCAGGCCTTCCTTCAGAGCGCCTTTGAGCTGGTGACCGATGCCTTTGATGCGATCCGCATCCACGCCGACCAGATTATCCGCGCCGGCGGCGTACTGTGCTTCGCCGCTTGCCCGCTCGGCGGAACCATCGGAGGTGAGCTTTGCATCCCCAATGATTTTGCCGACGCTTTCCTTCACGGCTCCTTTGACCAGGTGGCCAATACCTTCGATGTGGTTCTTGTCCATGATGGTTTCCTTTCGCATGCTTGTCAGAATGGGATCCCGGCGTCACCGCGCGCGGTGGAGGTGTCATCCAGGATACGATCCGCTGCCGCTTCGAACAGGGTTGCCGGAAAGCGGCGCTGGTTCGTACGATGCGCCTTCCAACAGGCATCAAATTTCCGGCTCTCGTCGCCGAAACGGCCTCGTGTCATGAATTGTGCATCGGTAATAGTGACCTCATTTGGGTATGTTCGTGGCGGTGTGATCAACCGCCTGTGCGATAGGCATGGCCGCGCCGGTGGGGGCTACCGGAGCCGAGGTCATGCTGACCCCGAGGCTCATGAGGAGAAACGCGCAAAAGCATACGATCGGCACCCAGTTCGGCATCGCCGATGCCGTAGCCGCCGCGCGGATGGATTGTCCGGGATTTTGGACCTGTACTGGCAAAAGCAGGAGCAGCCGTGAAGCCGTTGCAATTGTTTCGGCGAAGGCTCGGGGCCCCAATGGCATCTTGCGGATGCTCCCGGCCAGGACATCGATCGCCGCGGCCTTCGGCAATGTGGTCAATCTCGCTGCCTCCGCCCACGGATCTTGTCCAAGGCGTGCCAGGACCGAGAGCATCGTAAGGACCGAACCGTTCAGCTCCGTGCCTACATCAGCGTAGAGAAACGCGTTCAGTTCTGAGTTTTTCAAGGCGAATGCGTCGGTGGATGTCACGTGCATCTCCTGTTCATGTGAAGGCATTTCGATCTGGCCAACGACGTGTTCCGATCGCCTGACTTCATCGCCCGTCCTCCTCCGTCCCCGGGCGGCTCGCGGCATGACGGCATTCCATAATCTGATGACATGAATCGAGTGCCGCCGAGGTCATCCGGAGCACCGAAATGCTCGCGAACTGTGCGTCGCAATCGTCGTCAGACCGGTCGCGCGGCTCGCGCTCACTCTGCGCGGCCATCTGAGTGAACTACATGGCATCATATGTGTTCAGGTATGGAACCTGAAAGACTCGGAAACTACTTACCTGGGTCATAGCGGGGACGTGTCATGAGTGTTCGCCCATCACAATGTGGTCAACCTTCGTATGGGGATACGACAGCCCTGGAACGCCCGACGTCGTGTTCGGATGGCTATACGCGGGCAGTGCGTTTGTTTCTCTGCCGCCCGCTTGCCTCGTGGCTTATCAGGCCGCGACTGATGGGT
>JBEKGV010000894.1:0-2516 GCA_050012615.1 Acetobacteraceae bacterium
TTTCGGGATCGAGGGCAGACCGGCTACGGCGCGGTCCAGCTTCTTGGTTCGGCCTGGCATAATACGCCTCCTTGGCGTTGGTTATGCCCCGCACACAGATTTACGGACAGGCTCAATATCCATCGAAAAACCCTGTGAGTCTCTGGATTTCTTTCCCGCCAAGAAAAGCTCTTGGGGTGTCGGCATCAAAATTGCCTCATTCAGAAATATCCTTTTACCGTAACATGTGAATAATATCCGCCACTCCCGTGTTAAATCGCCGTCTCCGCGGCGCTGCCTTTGTGCGCGCCCGCGAAATCCTCATTCCACCGATGTATCGACCCCGAGAGCGGTCAGTTCCTTCAGAACCGCGTCTCGCTTCTCGCGCAGCTCGGCAACGGCAAGCTTCTTCAGGCCGGCGAGGAAACCAGCCGACACGTCGGTGCCCCGGGAATGAGACGTGCTGGAGCCCTCGGACGACATTTTGAAGCTGGCATCCCCGGGAGCCTCGATCAGCAGCTGGAAGGTGGAGGGCTCCGCGGCCTCCGCCGTGGCGATCAGAGACCTGATTTCCTCCAGACCAGCAACGAGGTGGTTGACCTTTTCGAGATTCGACAACTTCATGTTTCACCCTTTCTCGCTTGGCGGCACCAGCACCGCGGCTCCGGTCAACGCGCCGTCCCGCAGTGCCGTGAGCGCCTCATTCGCCTCGCTCAGCGCATACGAAACAGTCTCGACCCGCACTGGCACCATGGGCGCGAGCGCGAGAAATTCCACCGCGTCCCGCCGGGTCAGGTTCGCGACCGAACGGATCGTCCGTTCCTTCCAAAGCCACTCGTAAGGGAACGAGGGGATATCGCTCATGTGGATGCCGCCGCAGACCACCGTCCCGCCCGGCACGATGGCGCGCAGCGCGACGGGGACGAGGCCGCCGACCGGGGCAAATATCAGTGCCGCGTCGAGCGGTTCCGGCGGCGCCTCATCCGAGCCCCCAGCCCATCCGCCGGTGATGCGGCGGGCGAATGCCTGCGCGGCGGCATCTCCCGGGCGAGTGAACGCATAGACCTCGCGTCCCTCGTGCCGGGCCAACTGGGCCACGATATGCGCCGCGGCCCCGAAACCGTAAATCCCTATCCGGCGCGCATCTCCTGCCATCCGCAGCGTGCGGTACCCGATCAGGCCGGCGCAGAGCAGAGGCGCCGCCTCAACGTCCCCGTACATATCCGGAATGGCGAAGCAGAAACGTGCGTCGGCCACGGTGTATTCGGCATAGCCGCCATCGATCTGATACCCGGTGAACCGCGCCCTCTCGCACAGGTTCTCTCGCCCGCACCGGCAGTATGGGCACTCTCCGCACGTCCATCCGAGCCAGGGAACGCCGATCCTGTCGCCGGTGTCGAAGCGGTCGACGCCGGCTCCGAGGACTTCGATGCGGCCGACGATTTCATGGCCGGGGATCAGTGGTAATTTCGGATCGGCGAGTTCCCCGTCCACGACATGCAAATCGGTCCGGCACACGGCGCAGGCGCACACCCGGATCAGCACCTGCCCAGGGCCTGGACGCGGCACAGGGAGCTCGACCGTTTCGAGGGGCTGTCCCTTCAATCTGAACAGCATCGCACGCATGAGATCCTCCAATGGTTGTGGACCATCAGCGAAATCGCCGCCATTCCCGCATTGATCGATGTCAACGCTGCCGCGCCGACCGGTAAACATCGCACACCTCTGGCCAGCCGTCTCGACCGGATCGATGATCGGCCGGACATGCCATTGCTCACCCTCCCCGCCCTGCGCGCGTGTCTGACCAAAGACCAGCGTCTGATCGGGATTGACCCGGGCAGCAAGACGATCGGTCTCGCGCTATCGGATGTGCGACTGACCCTGGCCTCGCCATTTGGCAGCCTGAAGCGCGGGAAACTGAAGGCCAACGCGGCGGAGATTCTTGCCCTGGCGCGCAAGGAAAACGCCGGCGGACTGGTCGTCGGCCTGCCGCTGTCGATGGACGGCACGTCTGGTCCAGCCGCGCAGGGTGCAAGCGATTGGGCGTTGGCCCTGTCCGAGGCGACGGGCTTGCCCGCGGCGCTGTTCGACGAACGTCTGTCGAGCGCGGCGGCCAACCGGTTCCTGATCTCGGAGGCAGACGTCAGCCGCCGGAAGCGCGCCGCATCCGTCGATAGGTTCGCCGCAAGCTGGATGCTGCAGGCGGCGTTGGATGCGAGCCGACTGGAGTGACTACTTGTCCGTAATACAATATCGTATTACATAGCGCGGACAATATGCCGTTCTGAGGTCTCCAATGAGCGCCCCCATCTCCATTCGGCTCGACGCCGACGTCCGCGAAACTCTGGAAGCCGAGGCAAGGGCGCAAGGCGTCGGTCTCGCCACATATTTGCGGCAACTTGCGGCGACGGCCGCTCGAGACGTTCGCCGTTCGCGCATTCGTGCCGGGAGTGCCGCTGTTGCTCGCCATGTCGCGACGGATCAGTCAGCACGGGACTTCATGGACGATTGGGGAACACCGGATGCCGAGGGATTAT
>JBEKGV010000895.1:0-3755 GCA_050012615.1 Acetobacteraceae bacterium
ATGCATTTGCCCCTTTGTTAGGCACGGCGATCTCTGTTCGGCGGCACCCGGGATGACGACCGTTACACACAGCAAAAGACTTGCACGCACGGTCACAATGAAGCGTCTTCGACCCCGCCATATACGGGTTATCAATGAGAAAGTCCGTTTCATATCGCCTCGTCATGGACGGATGATCGCGCGCATATAGGCCTGACGCCATTGGCGGCACTGTAGCTTACGGCGGTCACTGCCCTTCACCGGCGCGCCGACCCGGCCCAGGCAACAGGATCGGATCAGTGACTTCGGCGAAAGCCGTGATCAATGACGTTCAAACGGCGTATATGGTGGTCTGGCCCTGACAGCGAAAACGCCGGCGGCGATTATCCTTCGTTCCGCGCATCAGAGGGCGCGGCGCCACTTGCCGGCCACCTGGCACGATTGTTGAATTGAAATATGCGATCCGCCCCAACGGACCGGCGGCGGCCAGGGAGAGACAGGCGATGCAACCCTCAACAGGACGGGGCAGACGATCATGAAACTGATCATGGCCATCATCAAACCCTTCAAGCTCGACGACGTACGGGAAGCCCTCACGCCACTCGGTGTGCAAGGTCTCACGGTCTCCGAGGTCAAAGGGTTCGGCCGTCAAAAGGGCCAGACCGAGATTTACCGCGGTGCGGAATATCACGTCAGCTTCCTGCCCAAGGTAAAGATTGAAGTCGTGGTCGGCGACGATCTGGCAGACGGCGTGATCGAGGCGATCGCCAAAGCCGCCAATACCGGCAAGATCGGCGACGGCAAGATTTTCGTAATTGATGTGGAACGAGCAATGCGGATCCGCACCGGTGAGACCGATATCGCAGCCCTCTGACCACATCGGTGGGCCGCTCGTCCGGCAGCTTGCGTTACTGAAAAATGAACAAGGGAAACTGATACGATGACCCGACCCCGCTTGACCTGGGGCCTTGGCGCCCTCGCGACCATCATGCTGATGGCCGCTCCCGCGTTCGCGGACGACGCGCCGCCGAAACTCGACTCCGGCGATACCGCGTGGATGTTGGCCAGCACCGCGCTGGTGCTGTTGATGACAATTCCCGGCCTCGCGCTGTTCTATGCCGGAATGGTCCGTAAGAAGAACATTCTCGCGACCATGATGCAGTCGTTCACGATTTGCTGCATCGTCACGATCGTCTGGATGGTCGCCGGCTACAGCATCGCCTTCACCACTGGCAATGCTTACATGGGCGACTTCTCGCGCATCATGCTGCACGGGATCGCCGATCACATCGTCAAAGGCAACGACAGTCAGGCGTTCGTGCTGGCGTCGGGTGTCAAGGACGTGGCGGACATGGCCACGACGATCCCCGAGACAGTCTACATGATGTTCCAGATGACCTTCGCGATCATCACGCCCGCGCTCATCGCTGTTCATGACGTTGTGGTCGCTGCTGATCTATTCGCCGATCGCCCATTGGGTCTGGTCGCCATCCGGCTGGGCCAATCAGTTGGGCGTCCTTGATTTCGCGGGCGGCACGGTCGTGCATATCAACGCGGGTGTCGCCGGCCTGGTTTGCGCGCTCGTGCTCGGTAAGCGGAACGGGTACGGCACCACCAACATGGCGCCGTACAATCTGGCCTACGCGGTCATCGGCGCATCGCTGCTGTGGGTCGGCTGGTTCGGGTTCAACGCCGGATCGGCGGTGGCGGCGAACGGACGCGCGGGCATGGCCATGTCGGTGACACAGATCGCCACGGCGGCCGCGGCTCTGGGCTGGATGTTCGCGGAATGGATCGTCAAGGGCAAACCATCGGTGCTCGGCGCGGCGTCCGGCGCGGTCGCCGGTCTCGTGGCCATCACCCCGGCGTCGGGCTTCGTGCTGCCAGGTGGAGCGCTGGTGATTGGCATCGCGGCGGGCGTCATTTGTTTCTGGTCCGCCACCAGCCTCAAGCATCTTCTGGGCTATGACGACAGCCTGGACGCGTTCGGCGTGCACGGCATTGGCGGCATGGTGGGCGCGATCCTGACCGGCTGGTTCTCCTTCGGGCCGTTGTCTGCGACCGACGCCACGCCCGATGGCAGCCCAGGAGGGTTGGCGCAGGTGTGGTTGCAGTGCCAGGGGGTGGCTTCAACGATCGTTTATAGCGGGATCGGAACCTTCGTCATTCTGATGGTTGTCAAGGCGATCATGGGCCTGCGTGTGAATGAGGAAGAGGAACGCGAAGGTCTGGATCTCGTCCTGCACGGTGAGCAGGTGTTCTGACCGATCGTTTCGGTCGAATTGCGACAACGGGCCGGACCGTCACGTCCGGCCCGTTTCGTTACAGCGTCAACCCGCCATCGACGGTGATGGTCTGGCCTGTGACCATCGCGGCACCAAAGCCCAGAAACAGAATGACTTCGGCCAGATCCTCCGGCTGGCAACGCCGTTTCAACAGCGCGCGTTCGATCGATTGTTGCCGTTCCTCATTGGTCCACTCCACCATCCAGGAGCTATCGACGGCACCTGGAGCGATGGCGTTGACACGAACATTGGGAGCGAGCGCCCGGGCGAGATTCTGCGTCAGGCTGACGACGCCCGCCTTCGTCGCGCTGTAAGCGAGGCTGCTGCCCGCCCGCCCGAGACCGGCGATCGAAGCGGTGTTGACGATGGCACCATGCGACCCGGTGAGTGCCGGCGCCGCCGCTTTGGCGCAACGATACACTCCCAGAAGGTTGACGTTCAGTAACAGGTTCCACAGATCCTCGGTGATCAGATCGAGCTGTGGCGGCGCGATGCGGCGGTTCGTGCCCGGTGTGCCGGCGTTGTTCACCAACAGGTCGAGGCGGCCGAGATCGGCGACCGCCTTCAGCACCATTTTCTCCGCCTCGCTCGCGTCACCCACGCTGCCTGGGGCCAGGATCGCCTTGCCACCGGCGTCAAGCAGTTTGTCGACCGCCTCGGGCCCGCGCGGATCGTCAGGCAGGCAATTGATCGCGACGGTGGCGCCGAATTTCGCCAGCATGCGCGCGGTGGCGAAACCGATGCCGGATGCTCCGCCGGTCACCAGGGCGGTTTTTCCGGCGAGGTCATAGCTGATCATGGGAACTCCTTTTCGTTACGTCCATGCGTTGATTTGTGGCCGGGGAAGTTCGCGGATCAGGTTCCCGGCAACCACGGTTCCGGAGCGCGGCAATCGATGTCGGTGGCGACGTCGACGATCACGGTCTCGTCGGACGCCAGCGCGTCCTTCAACGCGGACTGGATTTGCGACGGGTCCTCGACCCGAATGCCGCGCAGGCCGAAGACGCGCGCGACGTCTGCGAAATTGGTTGGTCCAAAACGCACCAAATCGCGCACGTCTCCTGGTTTGTTGCCTTGCTGACGCTGGATGTTTGGCCAGCCCTGGCCGAAGCCCGAGTTGTTGTTGATCACCAGCACCACGGCGATTCCGCGCCGCCGCGCCGTCTCCAGCTCGGTCAGATGGTAGTAGATCGCGCCGTCGCCTGACCAGCAGATCACCTTGCGTTTGCCCGCCGCACATTTCGCGCCGAACGCGGCCGGGAACGCCCAGCCCAGCGTGCCAGCTGCGCGCAGATAGGTCTGCGAGGTGCCGTTCAGCTCGATCAGCGTGCTGGTCCAGATGCCGGAATAGCCAGTGTCCGCCACCAGAATCCCGTCCTCCGGCAGTGCCGCGGTGATCTCCGCGCACAACCGATCGGGCAGGATGGGTGCCGCGTTGCTGGCGAGCAACGGCGCCCGCGCCTGTCGCCACGCAGCGACAATCCCGCGTGC
>JBEKGV010000896.1:0-2509 GCA_050012615.1 Acetobacteraceae bacterium
CCCGCGCTGCAAATGGCGGATCATGCCCGGCCGGTGCACTACGAGTTGCCGCAGCGGCCGGACTTCGCGGCGG
This sequence comes from Acetobacteraceae bacterium, assembly GCA_050012615.1. Lineage (GTDB taxonomy): Bacteria > Pseudomonadota > Alphaproteobacteria > Acetobacterales > Acetobacteraceae > Rhodopila. Next base: position 74 of record JBEKGV010000896.1, read on the forward strand.
TGGCCGACAAACGCGCGCTTTACGTGCACAGGCCTGCGGGACGGCGGGGGCGAACTCTTGACGATGCGACCGAGCAGTTCGTCGATGCGACGCGGTCTGGTGCGGAGAGCTGACTTTTGGTTGCCGACAGGGTACGGCAGCGTCACCCGGTTCTGCGCCACGCGCCTGCCTCGTTCGGCGGTGTCAGTATGGCGTGTCGGATGATCTCCCTGAGACCGCTCTGTCGCACAAGACCCGCAGCTTCCATCGGCTCGAACCACCTTGTCTCCCGTTGGCCCTTTTCCAGCCAGTTGTCGAGCTGACAATCCACGCGCAGCAAAAACACCCACACCGCGCAGAGCAGTCGACGGTCCGGCAGTTGCTTCTCATACTGGAAAAATCCGATCGGCCGATCGCCGATGATCTGCCCGACCAGGCCGGCCTCCTCATATGCCTCGCGGGCCGCGACATGGGGTGGCGTCAGACCTTTGATAGGCCAGCCTTTCGGAATAACCCAACGGCGGGTTTGGCGTGATGTCACCAGCATGACCTGTGGCGCCCCGCTCTCGGACGAGCGGAACGGCAACGCCGCGAACTGGGTGTTGTCCCGGGTTTTCTTTTTAGCCATCGCCGTGCCACATGTTGGCCGCGAAACCGGGCGGCCGGGTGCCGTGTGCCGCCACGACGCTCCACGGGAGCGGCCCGCGGCGAGCACATCCGCACTTCCCATGCGGGGAAACTCGTATCGCGCCGGTTGCAGTCTCCCGTGGACAGCGAAAGCCCCGAAGCGGCCCCGTGAACCGTGACTGAGAAAGCTCCTGTTCAGCGAGCGTCGGCGTGGCGCGGCGAACCGGAACCGCTTTACGGCACAACTGAAAACAGCGCCCCTTCACCAGCGAACAAGGCGCGGATGTCCGGCCCAGACATTCGCAACAGGAACAACGTTGCGGCCCACATGACCACGTCGTTTGATGACGTGGTTGGCGATTGTGCGAAAGAGTCAGTCATTTGGGCGGCGGAATTATACCCATCCTCCATGCGCCGCACGGTGAACTGGATCACAGGATACGAAATTCAAGGAGCGTTCGATTTCGGCTTCAATCGCGATAACCGCGGCGGCGGCGATGTCTGGCACGCTTCGTCCTGTGGCGGCGTATGCGATAGCGTTCAGTGTTGCCGGCCTACACGGACATCGCGGACGTGGCCTGGTTTCGGGCAGGGCCATGAATGAACAGCAGAACGATGAAGGCGGTGCCTGTCAGAGTGCCCGACAACAGCAGCGCGTAACCCGGTCCGCCGTGGTCCAGCACGAGACTGAATAAAAGCGGCGCGCCGCCCTGCAAAATCCGAGCGGGCGCCGACAACAAGCCGGTGCGCAGCCCGTAGCCCCCGGCCCCGAACAAAGCCAACGGCAGCGTGCCGCGAGCAATCGTCAGAAGTCCGTTGCCGCCGCCATGCAGCAAACTGAACAGCACGGCGGCCGGGGGGCCAAAAAACACCAGGCAGGCGGCGCCAATCGGATGCAGCACCGCCGCCAGGCGCGCTGAGACAAGCGGGGATGCCCGCCGCAATATGCTGAATTCGATCAGGCGCGCGCCGACCTGCGCCGGGCCGATCAAGGCAGCCGCGCCGATGGCCGCGGCGTGCGTCGCACCCATCGCCTCCAGCAGTCTGGGCATGTGCGACGCCATGGCCGCCGACACGAACCAGCACGACGCGAAGACGAATGACAGCAGGATCATCGTCCAGGGAAGGGCGGGCGCCTCGGCTTCGGTGTGCGCGGGCTCAGCCGGGGAGCGCGACGCTTTGGCGATAAGTAATCGGTTGAGCGGCAAGCCGAGTAAAAGATGAAGGGAAGCCCAGACGAGGCATGCCCCTCGCCATCCGAACGCGTCAATGAATAACGCGGTTGCCGGCCAACCAACGGTGCTGGCGAACCCCGCGAACAGCGTGATGCCGGTAATCGCATTCCGCGCCTCACGGCCATAAAGGCCTGCGACAGTCGCGAATGCCGCCTCATAAAGGCCGAAGCCCATGCCGATTCCGATGATCGCCCAGGCGATCGACAGCCCCACGATGCCGGATGCCATTGATAGCACCGCGAGGCCGGCGGCGAAAACCATGTTGGTGCACGCCAGAACATCGCGCCCGCCATGGCGATCGATCATTCTGCCGGCCAATGGGCCCAGCAAACCCGACAACAGCAATGCGGCCGAGAAGATGCCAAAAAACCAGGAGCGCGACAGATGCAGGCTCTCCGAGATCGGATCGGCCATCACCGCCGGAAGATAATAGGACGACGCCCATGCGAGAGTTTGTGTCGCGCCAAGGGTCGTCACGACAATGCTTCTCCGTCCCATGGCGATACGGGCATCAGACACGTCCAGGTGCCTCCGGGCAGCCGTTCAGATAAAAGCGCACGACGACATCCATGATCTGATCCAGGCGTTAATCGTG
>JBEKGV010000897.1:0-2504 GCA_050012615.1 Acetobacteraceae bacterium
AAGTTAAGGGGGGCGTGCACCTCACGCGTCATGGCCATGCCCCGACCTTTAACTGGCGCCGATGGGACCGGGGACGACGATGACGACGAGGCTGCTCCCAAACAGTCGACTGATGCGGGATACACACCATGCGAATTGCACAGATTGCACCGTTGTATGAGGCCATGCCGCCAAAGCTGTACGGCGGCACCGAGCGGGTTGTATCGTTCCTGACCGAGGAACTGGTCGCGCTGGGACACGACGTCACCCTGTTCGCCAGCGGCGACTCGATCACATCGGCGACGCTCGTGCCGATGCGGGAAAGAGCCATCAGGCTCGATCCGACGGTCAGGGATCCGATTGCCTTGCACCACCGCATGATCGAGTTGGTCTACCGGCGCAAGAACGAATTCGACGTGCTGCACTCCCACCTGGATCACTTCCCACTGTCGTTGCTCAGCCGGCAGAACGTCCCGTTCGTGACGACGCTGCATGGGCGGCTGGACCTGGACGAGTATATCGAGGCTTTTGGCAGCTTCCGGACCGCGCCGTTCGTGTCGATCTCTGAGGATCAGCGCAAGCCGATCCCTCACCTGAACTGGGTGCGCACGGTCATGCACGGCTTGCCGGCCAATTTGCTGACGCCGCGGCCGGTGACGCCAGAATACCTCGCGTTTCTCGGCCGGATCTGCCCCGAGAAAGGCGTCGACAAGGCGATCCGCATCGCCGGCCGCGCCGGGATGAAACTGAAAATCGCGGCGAAGGTCGATAACGTCGATAAGGAATATTACGATGCCCGGATCAAACCGCTGATCCAGGGCAACCCGATTGTGGACTTCATCGGCGAGATCGACGATCAGCAAAAATCCGAGTTCCTCTCGGGCGCGCATGCGCTGATGTTCCCGATCGACTGGCCGGAGCCGTTCGGCTTGGTGATGATCGAGGCAATGGCTTGTGGCACGCCGGTCATCGCCTATGGCTCGGGCTCGGTGCCGGAAGTCATCGACGACGGCGTGACTGGCTTCATCGTGACGAACGAGGATGAGGCCGTGGCCGCGACCAAACGCCTGCATCAACTTGACCGCGCGACGGTGCGGGCAACCTTCGACCGCCGTTGGACGGCGCGCCGAATGGCCGAGGATTACCTGGACGTCTACGCGGAACTGGCCCAACCGATGCCGCGGTTGCACGCTGTCAACGACTGAGACCGGTTCCGGCCTGGATCAGGGCCATATCGAACTGGCCTCCGGCGAGCCATCCGGCGGCGAACCCTCAATACGTCTTCCATCCATCATCTGTTATAGAGCCGCGCCGGTGACGATTCCTCCCGGTGCGGTTCTATGTATGGAGTCGGCTGTTTGGTTTCACTCGCTGCGCGGCCGGTCGATGAACTCACCTTTCGGGCCGGCCGCAACGCCGTCCATGCGCTCAATTTCTTCGTTGCAGCGATGGAGACCGGGTTCGGGCCCTTTGTGACCGTCTGGCTCGTCAGCCAGGGTTGGTCGCTGACTGAGGTCGGCATCGCGCTTAGTGTCGGCACCGTGGCTGGGCTGTGCGCGCAACTGCCGGCCGGAATTCTCATCGACGCGGTATCCGGTAAGCGCGACATCACCATTGTCGCTCTCGCCGTGGTCGCGGCCAGTGCGCTTATGATCGCCTTCACCCCATCGGTTCCGGCCATTTGGGCGGCAGAGGCGCTGCACTCGTTCGGCAGCGCGGTCATCACGCCGGCGATCGCCACTCTCACCCTGGCGCTCTGCGGAACAGAAAGTTTCAGCGATCGTCTGGGAGGCAACGCACGATACGCTTCCATTGGCGCCGCACTCGCGGCCGGCACCTTTGGCCTGGCATCGGAGCACCTGGGTGAGCAAAGCATCTTCCTGATCACCGCCGCGCTGGCACTGCCGGCGATCGCATCATTGCTGGCCATCAAACCAGGGCCATGCCCGCCTACCCGGGACGACCACATGGCATTCGCCCCGCGGAAGGATCGGGACAGACCGTGGAGCATCTTCCGCGATCCCAGGATGCACATCTTCGCTGCATGCCTCCTTTTATTCTATCTGAGCAACGCGGCACTGCTTCCACTGGCTCTTGGCGAATTGTCGGAGCGAGGCAACGCGGTGGGTTTCGTCGTTCCGGCCGCCGTTATCGTTCCACAAATCATCGTCGCTGTGGCGTCGCCCTGGGCCGGCGCGATGGCACGTCAGCTCGGCCGGCGAGCGGTACTGCTGGTGGGCTTCATCGCGCTGCCGGCCCGCGCTCTGCTGTTCGCGTTTAACCTGGGCCCGGAAGCGGTGGTCGCGATCGAGATGCTTGACGGCGTCAGCGCGACCGTGATCGGGATCATGATTCCGCTGATCGCGGCTGACCTGACCCGGAAATCCGGGCACCTTAATCTGGCGATCGGCTCGTTTGACCTTGCCCTCGGGCTCGGGGCGACGTTCAGCACGACGGTGGCGGGCTGGGCCGCAGACCGGATGGGAGCTGAGTTGGCGTTTCTGGGCCTCGCGTTGGTCGGGCTT
>JBEKGV010000898.1:0-2503 GCA_050012615.1 Acetobacteraceae bacterium
GATGATCGTGAAGTGGTCCTGACCCGCCTCATCGATGCGCCCCGAGAAAAACTGTTTCGTGCATGGACCGACCCTGAACTGCTGAGGCAATGGTTCGCGCCCCTGCCTTACACGACGCCGGTCGCCGAACTCGACGTGCGGCCCGGCGGTTCGAGCCTGATCGTCATGCGAGGGCCCGATGGCGGCGACATGCCGCTCAAAGGTGTCTACCTCGAGGTCGTCCAAAACGAACGGCTCGTGTTCACCGATGCCTATACGAAAGCATGGGAGCCGTCGGACAAGCCTTTCATGACGGTGATCGTGACCTTCGAGAATGAGCAAGGTAAAACCAGATACACCGCTCGCGTGCGTCACTGGACCGTCGCCGATCGCGAAGCCCACGAGAAGATGGGGCTACATCAGGGGTGGAGCAAATGCATCGACCAACTCGCCGCACTCGTCGCGACGATCTGAATTCACTGACCTGTCAGCGAAAGGCAATCTCCCGCGGCGGATCGACGACTGGGACAAACGTCTGGATGGCGGCGGTGCACCAATCGGGTCACGTCCGCGATGATGAAGACGATCAAGCTTGATATCAGCGCGTTGAAGGAGGCGTATCAAGGAGCCTGATGGCTCGGCGACTCACGTGTGCGGCGTTTCCGCCTTGGGCGCCGCGGCGCGCATCCATTGCGGCACTATTGACGTAATTGCCGCCTCACCGCTGGTCAGCGTGCTCTCAAGCGCTTCCAACCGCAGCAGCGCCATGCCGCGCTGGCCATTGGCCGAGCGCATCGTCCCAACCTCTCGCCCATTGTGCATGACCGGCGAACCAGGCGCCGGTACCGGCCCTTCGATCCGCACTGGCACCAGCCGCCGTTTGACGAGGCCCCGGTACTTTGTCCGTGCCGTCAGCTCCTGGCCCATAAAGCAGCCTTTGGTCCAGGACACGCCGTTCAGTTCGTCGAACCCGGCCTCCAGCAAGACCGACTTTTCCGACTCCATGTCGCGCGACCCATCCGGCAGGCCGAGGTCCAGTCGATGGAGGTCCCACTCGGCCTCGGTCGCGTTCGTGGGGATTGGGTCGAGCGACAGCACTCGCCATCCGGCCTCGGGCAGGCGAGGGTCCCGCGCGACAATCCCCATCACATCCGGCTCCGCCGCGACGGTATCACCGTCCCACGCGACATAAACGTGCAATTCCGCGTCGCTCAGCGCCACGCGCGACCGCAGCCTGTAACGCGACAGCCGCTGTCGCAGCATCGGCAGCTGCGCCCGCTCGCAATCCAGCAGCAGACGCTCGCCGTCGGAATTGATGAAGAAATCCGCCAGCCACTTACCCTGCGGCGTGAGCAGCGCGGCCCACACCGCTCGCCCCGGCGCGACCTCAGCCACGTCGTTCGAAACGAGGCCTTGCAGGAATCCAACGCGGTCTTCTCCGGTAACTGCGAGAGCGGCCCGTCCGGGCAGTGCGGCGATCTTTGTCATGGAGAAAAGGTAAGAAACTCCCACCGATCCGCAAGTGCTCAATGACCCGCGTTGCGTCGATTGGGGTTGGCACAAAACGCGCGGGGGCGCTAGGAACCGTCTTCCCGCGTCAGGAGCAAGCGTATGTGCGGCATAGCCGGACTGATCCTGTCCACTGGCGCTCGACCGCCCGATCCCGTGGTGATCTCCCGCCTGATCGACAGTTTGCATCACCGAGGCCCCGACGGTACCGGACATGCTGTCGTTGGCCGCGTCGCACTGCTGCAAAACCGGCTCGCGATCATCGACCTCGTGACCGGAGATCAACCATTTTTCTCCGGCTCCGCCACGCTCGTCGCCAATGGCGAGGTTTATAACTACCGCGAACTGCGCGACGCGATGCCGGGCGTCGCTTTCGCGACCAACTCGGATTGCGAGCCACCGCTGCATTACTGGCTTCGCGACGGGGCCGATTACGCGAAGCAACTCCGCGGCATGTATGCCATCGCGATCCACGAGAGGCAGCAACACACTGTCACCCTCACCCGCGACCCGTTCGGCATCAAACCGCTGTACATAGCTCAAATGGAACACGGGCTGGCGTTCGCGTCAGAGGCGCAGGCGCTGCTGGAGGCTGGCCTGGTGACGCGCCAGGTGCGGCCGGCGGCGCGCGAAGAATTATTGCAGCTGCAATTCACCACCGGCGCCGACACAATATTCACGGGCATTCAGCGCGTGCTGCCGGGTGAGACCATCACCTGCGCCGACGGCCACATCCTCGACCGCAGCCGGATCTCCTGGATGCCCGAGGGCGGGACGGAGAACATCGATGAGGACGCGGCTTTAGTCCGCCTCGACCGCGCGCTGGAGGAAAGTGTCGATTTGCACCAGCGCAGCGACGTGCCCTACGGTATGTTCCTGTCCGGCGGGATCGACAGCGCGACCCTGATCACGTTGATGGCACGGTTGAACCGTGAGCCGGTGCGGGCTTACACCGCCGGCTTCGACACGCCGGGCGCGGCGGATGAACGCGAGCATGCCGCCGCGATCGCCAAAG
>JBEKGV010000899.1:0-3138 GCA_050012615.1 Acetobacteraceae bacterium
TACCGTTGATGTTATGTTCGCCCAAGTCGCGCGCGCGCACCCATTCAACGCACGGCAATCAGCCAGGCCTCGCCCGGGTTGACCCCGACGACGTCTGGCTGAACGTCGAGGACGCAGTGGCGCGTGGTATAGTCAGCGGCCAACGCGTTCGCATTTTTAACGATCAGGGCGCCACCGTGCTGCCCGCGTTCGTGACGGATCGGATCGCGCCCGGCGTGGTCTCGATCAAGGAAGGCGCGTGGTTCACGCCCGACGATATGGGCATCGACACGAAAGGGTGCGCGAACGCGCTCTCCATGGATCGCTCCGCGCCGTGCGGTGCGACGACGTACAACACAAACTATGTTCAGGTGATACTTGATGGCCGCGACACCGGGTGCAGCAACGAATGAAAGCTTTCTTCAAAAAATTCGTTCATCCGTGAGCGAATCACGTTGGCCTGGTCATTTCGCCCTGGTGTCATTGGTCACCCTGAGCGCTTGTGTGCAGCCAGCGGCTCAAGCAGTTTCGGTGGACGGCGATTACCGAGGAACCACCACACGGGTTCAGGCACTCAGCCGCACCTGCCCGCATCCCTCTCCTCAGTTGAGCCTCCATGTCCAGGCCGGCATCACTTATTACCTATGGAACAATGCATATATTACGGTGTCCGTACTGAGCAATGGAACACTGTCGGGAGCAGCACCTGGAGTGCAACTCACGGGAACCCATGACGGCACGACCATGCAAGGTGATGTCACCGATGGCCAGTGCACAATGCACTTCACGTTGAAGAAGATAACCGGCTGAATCGATACCCGGTTCCGCACCGTCAACAAATGCCTCTGGAAACAATCCGCCTGAAGCGCCACTATCCGTCCATGCAAAACGAGACAGAAGCGACACAGCACTTCCGGCGGGCCGCTCTTGCAGCGAGGGAGTCATCGCGCGTGCTGGCGGGGACCAGCGAGGACCAGCGGAACTCCGCCCTCAGCATCATGGCCACGTCTCTGCGCGACCATCGGGTCGAAATCCTGGCGGCCAACGCCGCCGACCTTGCCGCCTTCAAAGGCCCCAATGCGTTTCGCGACCGGCTGACACTGAATGAAATGCGTGTTGACGCGATGGCCCAGGGGCTTGAGGACGTCGCCGCCCTGCCTGATCCATTGGGCCGCATCCTCGCGGACTGGACAAGGCCGAACGGTCTCCGCATCCAGCGGATCGCCACGCCAATCGGTGTGATCGGGATGATCTACGAGAGCCGGCCGAACGTGGGAGCGGATGCCTCCGCGCTTTGCCTCAAGTCGGGCAACGCGGTGATCCTCCGCGGCGGTTCGGACAGTCTGAACTCGGCTCGAGCCATCAACATCGCGCTGGTCAAGGGACTTGAGGCCGCCGGGCTGCCGTCTACTTGCATCCAGGTGTCGCCAAATACCGACCGGGCTTACGTGGCGGCGATGCTGGCTGGCGCGGGGTTGATCGACCTGATCATTCCTCGCGGCGGCAAATCCTTGGTCGAACGCGTGCAGCGTGAGGCGCGCGTGCCGGTTCTGGCCCATGCCGAGGGGCTCTGTCACACTTATATCCACGCCGCCGCGGACCCGGACATGGCGCGTGCGATCGTCGTCAACGCCAAAATGCGCCGGACAGGGGTTTGCGGAGCGACTGAGACGCTGCTGATCGATCGCTCGATCGCCGCCACGCAGTTGCCGCCTATTGTCGCCGCATTGCGAGCGCTCGGCTGCGACTTTCGCGCCGACGGGGCGGCCCGCGCGATCGTGCCGGATCTGCCGGCCGCGAACGATGCCGACTTCGATACCGAGTGGCTCGACGCGGTCATCTCCATCGGAGTGGTCGATGGACCGGACGCCGCGTTGGCTCACATCGCGCACCATGGCAGTTCCCACACCGACGCGATTGTCACGGAGGATGCCGACGTCGCGGAACGGTTTCTGGCCGGCGTCGACAGTGCGGTCGTGCTCTGGAACGCGTCCACGCAGTTTTGCGATGGCGGCGAGTTTGGATTCGGCGCCGAAATCGGCATCGCCACCGGCCGGATGCATGCCCGCGGCCCGGTTGGGTTGGAGCAGTTGACGATTTACCGCTACGTGGTGCGCGGGAACGGTCAGGTGCGTGCCTGATCCTTTGCCTCGGTTCGGCGACCGCCGTAGGACGCGGGTGGGGCTGCTGGGTGGATCGTTCAATCCCGCGCACGAAGGGCATCGCCACATCGCGGAACTGGCACTAGCTCGATTGGGGTTGAATCAGGTCTGGCTGATGGTCTCACCGGGCAACCCTTTGAAGCCCGTGATCGGCATGGCGTCTTTTTCGGAGCGCCTCGCGGGCGCCGCGGCGATCGGCGACGGGCGGCGGGTCCTCGCCACATCAATCGAGGCAGCACTTGGCACCCGCTATACCGCCGACACCCTGCGAATACTGCGACGGCGCTTTCCTCGTGCCCGCTTTGTACATCCTGACCCAACTGCCACGCTGGCGCCGCTGGCGCGAGATCGTGCACAATCTGCCTTTCGTCGTGTTGCCACGCCCCGGCTTCTCGCTGTCCGCGTTGGCCGGCCAGGCGGCGCGGCGCTTGCGCCATGCCCGCCGTCCGGCGCATGAAGCGCCAGTCCTGTCCCGCCTGCGATCTGGATGGGTGTTCTTGCCCGCGCCCGGAGTCTCTGCCTCCGCCACCGCCATCCGTCAGGCCCGCCATCAGGGAGTCGTATCATAGCCGCAACGCCTCACACGCCCGCCTCACCGGCCCGCCACCAGCCAAAGCCGAGAAAGCGCGCCGTGAAACCAGTCCTGGCCGAGGCGCCCGCTTCGCCAGGCGATCGCATCGGGCCTCGCGGACCGGCAAATCACCGCGATGGCGCAGCATCTGAGAGAAAAGCTGCATGCGGCGGGTCAGAAACGCGTGCAAATCGAGGGTCTGGGCGGCTCTGACTGGGTACTGATCGATGCGGGGGACATCGTCGTGCATCTGTTCATGCCCGAGGCTCGCGCGATGTATGGGCTGGAAAAGATGTGGGGCGAGGATCTGGACGAAGCTGTCGCGGGTTGAGTTCTTCGACCATTCTCGTTTTCCGCACGTCATCAAGGCCTGATCCGGTTGCGAGCCCGGCCAAGACGTTTCCGATACGCACCGATATAGGGCGC
>JBEKGV010000900.1:0-3854 GCA_050012615.1 Acetobacteraceae bacterium
TCACCGGCAAATAAGACGCGTGCACAGGTCCGACCGGCCCCTTCACCTCGCCGAACGCGACCTCGGTCAGGCGAAGCAGTAGAGCGCCAAACGACAGCAAAAGACCGAAGATTAGCACGACCGCCAGCACCGGCTCCCTGGCGAAGGTTGATGTCACGACAAGGAACTCACTGGTGAACACACCAAACGGCGGCAATCCGGCGATGGCCGCGACCCCTGCGACCAGCAGCCAGCCGAGGAGCGGATGCGATGTCGTCAGTCCCCCCATCTCCGCCATCCGTTGTGTTCCCTTCACCTGGGCCACATGCCCGACGGTAAAAAAGATCGCCGACTTGGTCAGGCTGTGCATCGTCATTTGCAAAAGTCCGGCAAAATTGCCCAAAGGCCCAGCCATGCCGAAAGCGAACACGATGATGCCCATGTGCTCGATCGAGGAATAGGCGAACATCCGTTTGATATCCCGCCGCCGGTACAACATGAACCCGGCGAAAACCAGCGACAGCAATCCCATCGCGATCAATAGCGGACCCGGTGCGATCGCGGAAGAATTCGCCGCGATCAGGATCTTGAACCGCAGCAGCGCGTACAGCGCGACGTTCAACAGCAAACCTGACAGCACCGCCGAGATAGGCGTCGGACCCTCGGCATGAGCGTCCGGCAACCACGCATGCAATGGAGCAAGCCCAACCTTGGTGCCATAACCCAGCAGGAGAAAGATGAATGCGATGTTCAACAGGGACGGATCGAACCCGGATGCGTGCTCGACGAGCGTTGTCCAGACCATCGCGTCCATGCCCTCACCGACGACCGGACGGGCGGCCAAATAGACCAGGATCGTACCGAACAATGCCAACGCGATGCCGACCGATCCAAGGATGAAATATTTCCACGCGGCTTCCAGTGCTTCATGCGTGCGATAGATGCCGACCATCAGCACGGTCGTCAGTGTCGCGAGCTCGACCGCGACCCACATCAGGCCGATATTGTTCGCGACCAATGCGAGGTTCATACCGAATAGCATCAACTGAAACATCGCATGGTAGAAACGCAAATGCCCGGCCGTCAGCCGGCCGATCTGGATCTCGTGCGCGATGTAGCTGGCGCTGAACGCGCTGGTGGTAAAGCCAATAAAGGTATTCAGCAGGATGAAGACGATATTGAAGTCATCGACCATCAGGTAGCCATGCGATGGCGGCCGAACAAACAGCAGCATGACGGCGCAAGCCAATGACAGGAACGACGCGATAACGTTGAGTCCCGCCGAAGCCCGGTAGCCTGGCAGCGCCGCGAGCAACGCCGCCGCGACCAGCGGAATCACCAGTATCCCCAGGACCGGATCGAACCAGGACGGCAGGGCGCGGGCGATGGCGTCCGCGGTGAGGATCATTGCCTTCCCCCGCGAAACTCATCCATGACCCCAACATCCACGGTGTCGAATCGTTCGCGAAACGCGACGCTGATCTCCACCACCAGCGGCATTCCCTGGGCGCCCGTCGCCGCGAGGTTGATGCCATTCTCTAATGACATGAAGCCGACAACCTGGCTAACCGCGTTGCGACGCGTCACCATCATCAGCAATCCAATCAGCACCACCGAAAGCGCGAGCGCGATGTCCTCCCGCACGACCGGCTCGGCCTTGACGGTCAGCGGCAACATAACCTCAAGCGACAGCGCCACCAACGCCATACCGGCAAGCATGGTCAACCCGATGCTGACAACCGTTTCTATCTCCCGATGGATTCCCATTCGGAACACCATGCGACGAAGCGCGATGGGAACGATGATGGCCTTGAATATGAGCGCGATGGCGGCGGTGATGTAGAGATGCGGCGCGTGCTGGATATGCGCCTGCCAGGCGACCGACAGCGCCAGGACAAAGGCGTGCGCCGCCAGAACGTGCAGCAGTGGCAACAGGCGAACCTGATAGAGCATCAGAAAACTCAGGAGCACCAGGAAGCCCGCCAGCATGTGAGCGACGTCGAAGTAAAGGCCTCTCATCACATGCCTTGCGATACAAAGAGCAGAAGGACGCCCAGCAAGCCGAGCATGAAGGCCGCGCCAAGGAAGTTGGGAACGCGGAAAACCCTCATTTTGGCGATCGACATTTCGAACACGCCCAGAAGGACGCCGCCGGCGATCAGCTTCCCGAGATAGACCACGGTGCCAATCAGGTAATCCACCGGCTCGGCGCCGCTCCGCGCGATGCCGAACGGGAAGAACAGGCAGGCGATCAGCGAGACGTAAAGCAACAACTTCAGAAACGCGGCGAGGTCGATCATCGCCAAATGGCGGCCGGAATATTCCAACACCATCGCTTCGTGGACCATCGTCAGTTCCAGATGGGTCGCGGGATTGTCGACCGGAATTCGCCCATTCTCGGCGATCGCGACGATGCTGAAGGCGACCAGCCCCAGTGCCAACGACACGCGCAGCCCGGCCTGAGCCGAGGCCATGAAACTCGCGATGGTGGACAACTGGGTCGAGCCGGCGATCAACGCCACCGTCAGCACGATCATCAGCATGGCCGGTTCGGCGAGCGAGGCGATCATGACCTCCCGCGAGGACCCGATGCCGCCGAAACTGGTGCCGATATCCATGCCGGCCAGCGCCTGCATGAACCGCGCGCTCCCGAGCAACGCGGCAATCACGATCAGATCGCCGGACCAGGAGAACATCAGGCCGGTGGCGAATGTTGGAATGAGCGACGCGGCCACCCATGTGACGGCGAAGATCAGGTAAGGCGCCACCCGAAACAGCCACGAGGCATTGTCCGCCAGCACGACTTCCTTGCCGACCAGGCGGCGCAGATCAAGATAGGGCTGTATCAAGGGCGGACCTTCGCGGCGTTGGAGCCGAGCCTTCACTTTGCGCACCAGGCCGGTCAGCAGCGGTGCCAGCATCAGCACGAACGCCATCTGCACGCCCTGGATCGCCAGATCTTCGATCATTGCCCCAGATCCTCGATCATTGCCAAAGCGCCAGCACTAACAGCAGCAGGATCAGCGCGAGGAAGACGAAGCCCAGATAGCGGCGGATCGTCAGGAACTGCAAAACGTTCATCCAGTCGGCCGTGGCGACGACCGCCGCGGCGACCGGAGCATAAAACGTCTCCCAGGCCGGATCATGGATGTGCTTCTCAATCCGAGCCGGCGCCATGTCGCCGGGGGGAGGCATTGTCACAGTTTCCCGGGAGCGGAAGACAACAGCGCCAAACACGCGGCGGATCGGTTGGGCGAAGCTTCCGGCGGTGTATTGCGTGGCCGGAGATGCATCGGGGAAACCGCAATCCCAGGCCGGGCCGCGACGCAAAGCACGCGACGCGAAGCGATGCACCGCGATCGCCATCATCGAGGCGGATACGGCGATGAACAGAAAGATCAGCAGCCCGTCGTAGGAGCTCCGCGCCTCGGCGATCGGCACGATCGACAACCACGCCCGGCCCATTTGCGTGGGCATTTGGGCACCGACCAGAGCCCGGGTGACCGGCGACAGCGCGTCGATGACCACACCCGGCAGCACGCCCGCCAGAACACAGATCGCTGCCAGAACGAACATCGCGGTCAGCGAAAAGATGTCGACCTCAATCGCAAGAGCCGCCTTCTCGGTGCGCGCTCGCCCCAGGAAGCATACGCCGAACGCCTTGACGAAGCAGGCCGCGGCCAATGCCGCCGACAGCGCCAGCAGTGCCCCATCGGCTGGAATAGCCACCTTCAATCCCCATTGCGGCAGCTCGGGATGGAACACGATGGCCTGGAAGGTCAGCCATTCCGATACGAAGCCGTTGAGCGGTGGTAAGGCCGAGATCGCGACACAGCCTACAAGGAACGCGAAGGCGGTCTTGGGCATCCGGTGGA
>JBEKGV010000901.1:0-4186 GCA_050012615.1 Acetobacteraceae bacterium
GGAGCCGGTGCGGAAGCTGGGTCGGCCTACCCTCCACTCCATTGGGGAGATTTCCCGCAACGAACGAATTTCGAACAATGACGCGCGGCCTATGTCACGCCGCGGGACATGCTGGCTGAGTTGCGCGAGGACAATGGTGAATTGGCGAAGCGCATGCGTGAGACATACGAGATGATCGACGCACACAATGATGTCGCGACAGTCAACCTGCTGGAGGTGTTCATCGACGAGACCGAACGGCGCGCCTGGTTCCTGTCTGAGGTGAGTCACGCCTCTCGTCGATCGCCGGCTCGGCCGGTTCCTCGAGTCCCGCGATTTTTTGTTCCGCATCTGCAACACGTTCTGGCGGATTTGCATTGGTCGCTTCGTGAACTTTCGGGGACGCGGGCGCGGCGCTTGCCGGCTTGCGCGTTCCGCCCATCATCGGAGTAGCATCACGATGAGGACAATCAAAAGAATCGTGCCGAGACCACCTCCAATGTAGGGGCCGCCGTAGTAGTAACCGCCGCCTCCAAAGATCAGAATCAGGATTATCAGGATGACGATTATGTTCACGACACCGTTCCCCACAGTCGATTGCGCCTGGGACAGTATCAGAGGAGTCGCGACCTGGCCAGAGCGACAGGTTGCTCGGCCACCGTCACGCGACATGCCTGGCTCGTTACGCGACCCGAGTGCTGATCGATGTGACTGAATGTCGACCTTAATGCTCGTTCATTCTGGTAGCGCCGTCGTGTTCGCGCAACGCTTTGCCAGCCGAGGAGAACGCCCCGAGCATCCGATATGCCGAGCCCGTTCGTAGGCTTTCAAGTCTGGCCTTGGCCTAGCCACGCGCGTCCTGTGTTGTTGGAGCGACTGAAACCTTCGGAGGTGGCTCAAGCATCGGTTCCCTCACGTCGGGGGGGTCAAAATGGTCGGTTAGGGCCCAACCCTTGATCATCTTTCCGTCATGGGTTCTCAGCGGAGTGCCATTCGGCTGCACCGCGACGACCAAACTCCATAATGGGCCATAGTCTGGCGCCCTGCGGGTCTCCACGATCTTGACCAACGAGAGCGCCGACAAGCGCCGGCTCTCCTCGGTGTCAGTGTCGGTCTTTCCGAACTCCCGGCTGAGCGGGAGTGTGCTGAATCGAGGCTTTAACTGCATCATCGGAGCCCGAGCCAACTCGGTGAGCAATTCACGTTGGTCCTCTAATTGACCAGCGGTTTGTCTTTGCGTTTCAATTGATGTTTGGGCACGGCCTACCGCCGGTAGTAATCCAAGGAGAACACACACGACAGCCATGGGGCCGATCCGTGCCGGGCTGAAAATACGCATCTATCATGCTCCATTATGGTAGCCGCGGCCAAAAAGCCTCCGTAGCCGGCCGCCTGATTTTCGCGGTTTCATCTCCAACGCGCGGTCGCGAAGCCAGGTACCGAGAGCTTCGGCTTCCGGTGCTGTTACCGCGCCAACACCTGGCTCCGAGTGAATCTCGATGAAAGGGTAGGGCGGATCGAAGACGAAGGCGGTGATCTGGCGCAGCCCGTGCCCGACCTGGATGCGGAAGCGTGAATGCTGGACCGAGGTCTGCTGATGCGCCAGCTCGGCCTGCTGATAGCCGATGGCGAAGGCACTCTTGGCGAGCGCCACAACTTCGTCCTTCGGCATTCGATCGGGGATTCTGGCTCCGAGGCTGATTTCGGCCGCCCAATCATTGGCTCTGGACTGGAACAGACGATGCCTCCCGATCACCTCCCGGGCCTCCGCGATTTGTGGAGGCAACCCAGGCCCACGGCGCGCCCGCTCAAGCGTCCCACCGCGAACCCGGCTGGCATCGACGTGGCGAGAAGCCAGAATAATTCCGTATCCATGATCTACCAACGTTCAAATGTTTCAAGCAGCCTGGCGGGCGCGAAATAGGACCCAACTGTGAGCGTAACACTTCCGCCATATGTTCCGCAAGAAGTTCGGCCGCCCCCATCTGGCTCAGGTCAGATCGCGTCGAGGGGCTGAGAATGTCCATGAAACGCACGCCGTGTCCCCCTGGGCAGGGGTACCCGGTCCGTGAATTCCTCCAACGCCGGAGGTCAATGTGACCGGCCTTTTCACGAGCTGCGAAAACCGCGCGGATCACACGCCAGCCACGGCACACGACCGGTCCATTGACCCGGTGCGCCGTGCGCCGGATATTGAATCAACAACAGCACGGAGGAAGCGGATAACGCGCGGTCCTCGCGGCATCATGTCACGGCTCCGCATGACAGAAAGTCTGTGCGACCATGGGCCGAACGACAGCTGTGTCCCCCTCCGCGCTGCTTCATACCACTTCAACGCGAAGCCATCTTCCCCGAACGTGCTCATATGTGAAGCGTCCATGTTCGTTTGCTTGCCCTGGCCTTGTTCCTGGTCACGACCCGGGTTCTCCCCGGCTTCTCGGAAGCCAGAGCCGAGGACCAGATACTGCGGGCCTCACTGAACACTGAGCTACAGATCCTCGATCCGATCTTCTCAACCGTGAACGCGACACGTGTCTTCGCGTACATGGTGTTCGATACGCTTGTCAGCATCGACAACGAGGGTGAATACCACCCCCAGATGCTCGAAGGATGGCAAATCAGCGACGACAAGATGACCTATACATTCCGTCTGCGTGAGGGATTGACATGGAGTGACGGAAGCCAGGTCACCGCCGACGATTGCGTCGCCTCCATCCGCCGTTGGGCGAAGCGAGAGTCCTTTGGCGCACAGCGGATCGAGGCTACGCAGGAGTTCCGGGTCGTCGACTCAAAGACGTTCGAGTTGCGACTGAGCCGGCCGTTCGCCTTCGTCATAGAAGCGTTGGGCAAACCTGGAAATGTCATTCCGGTGATGATGCCCGCGCGACTTGCTGGTCTCGATATCAGCAAGCCTGTCCCGGAGGTCGTGGGATCCGGTCCCTTCCTGTTTCGCCGCGACGAATGGCGTCCCAACGACCGCGCCATATTCGACCGCAATCCGAATTACCGTCCCCGCGAGGAACCGCCGGACGGACTGGCCGGCGGCAAGGTGGTTCGCCTCGACCGCGTCGATCTCGTCAGCATGCCCGACCAGGCCACGCGTGTCGCCGCCTTGCGGACAGGTGAACTCGATCTGTTGGAGGTCGTGCCGTTTGATTCCATAGCGATCCTGCGGCGCGATCCCAATGTCACCATCACATCTCAGCACGGCATCGAACAGATGATGACGGTGATCGCCCTGAACCACCTGCAGCCCCCCTTCAACAACGTTCTGGTGCGCCGGGCCTTGCAGGCGGCGATCGCACAGGAGGATGTCATGGCGGGCATGGGCTTGCCGGACGACATGTACCTGCCGCGATGCCTGTCGATTTACATGTGCGGATCGCCGGGCACGACCGACGCCGGGACGGACATGTACCGGTCTGCCGGTATCGAGCAGGCGAAGAAATTGCTCCAGGAAGCGGGCTATCACGACGAGCCGGTGGTTTTTCTGCATGCCAGTACTTCGGCGCTCCTGGATCCCGTCGGACTGATTACCGCCGACCAGATGCGGCGGGCAGGCTTCAACGTCGATGTCCGTACCTCTGACTTCACGACGGTGGCGGAGCGGCGCCGCAGCCGTGCGCCGGTCGAGAAAGGTGGCTGGAGCGTGGTGCCCATTGTATGGAACGGTATCGATATGGTGAACCCGCTCTCCGATCCCGCCGTGTCGTATAATTGTTCCGAAAGCAATCCGGGCTGGTACTGCGACGCGAAATTGACCGAGTTGTTGCGACGTTATTCCGGAACCTTTGACGCCGCGGAGCGAAAGGACCTCGCCGCGCAAATCCAGGCGGAGTTCCACAGCAATGTCAATTACGTTCTGGCCGGTCAGTTTTCCGCCCCAAGGGCCTACCGCGCGAACCTGCGCGGCGTCGTGCCGTTCGCCTTTCCGGTGTTCTGGAACGTCGAGCGCAAGTAAAGATTCGATAATGTAACAAATAAAGATTCGATAGTGTAACACTTTACACCGACCGCGAAAACGGCTGACTCTTCGGCACAGTCGTCAACCACGTCATGGCCGCGCGGAGTCGGCCATCAATCGCCGCGCAGTGCCCCGAGAGATCACCGGGTCAAGCCCCCTAGGCGCTAAATTCAGGCCGGTGCACGCCGTTTTTCTCGTCATGGCCGGGCTTGACCCGGCCATCTGTCAAGGCACGTGCGGCAG
>JBEKGV010000902.1:0-3601 GCA_050012615.1 Acetobacteraceae bacterium
TTAAATCAGATTACGATATTATTCACGCAAAGAACCTTGCAGTTACTGAGACGCTTAAGGCTAATTACCTTCGCCACCGGCGGATTCGTAACGAGATGTTCCCACAAAACAGGCGAGATTTGCTCACGTCACGGTTTGGCAACGTTATCCGGGCATTTGAAGCCTGCTCCTATAACGTTTACGGAGTCGACAGTATTCCGGCGTGGCTGCGCCTTCAGGCACTGATCCCGAAGAATTTTCTTTCGGTGATCGATGACGCCCGCGCACAGGTCGACTTTTTCGTTAACGGTCTCGTGTTGGCCTTATTGATTGGCGGAGCCGCAGCGGTTCACTTCATGTCAAACATCTATATCGTTGCATACTGTGCGCAAACTAACATATACGCTATGGATTACTGCGCCGGTCATGATTGGTTTCATGTACATTTCCGATGGGATTTGATTATCTGGATAGTCCTTGCGCTGTGTGTGGCGCGTGGTTGCTATGAGTTGGCAATCGATCGGGCAATCGCGTGGGGAGGCCTAGTCAAGAGTGCGTTCGATTTATATCTGCCGAAACTCGCCAGGCAACTCGGCCACGCCCTTCCTGACCTGTATGACGCGCGCCAGGCATTCTGGGATACCGTGAACTCCCAGTTCCTCTATGGCGTCGCGATACCGGACGAACGGCCTCGCATTGGCACTGGGGACGATCCCATTCAGCCCGCGGGTCAGCAAAATGAGACGGTCGAACCGGACTGCTGAGATGGCGGAGAGATGACCCAGTAAAGGTGGATGGAGAGGATTGACTGTCCGTCACGCTTCGACGAACTCCAATGTCCTTCGCCGTAACCGCTCACCGTCACAACCGCCCGCCGTCCACGACCCACATCTGCGCCGTGCACATCCGGCTGTCATCCGACGCCAGCCACAGCACCATGCGGGCGAGGTCCGGCGGATAGACTTTCTCCTTCAGGCATTGCGCCCGCATCAGGTTGGCCTCCGCCTCCGGGGTCAGCCAAAGGTCGAGCTGCCGCTGCGTCATGACCCAGCCCGGAATGACCGTGTTGACCCGGATTTTGTAGGAGCCCAGGTCGCGAGCCATGCCTTTGGTCAGGCCCTCGACGGCGGCTTTGGCGGTCGTATAGGCGGGCATGTCGCCGTGGTTGGTGTGCCAGGAGATCGAGCCAAAATTGACGATCGAACCACCGCCGGCGTCGCGCATCATCGGCACGACCGCCTGCAAGGCAAAGAACTGATGGCGCAGATTGGTCGCCATTCGTTCGTCCCAGAACTCGACCGTGACATCTTCCCAGTTGTGCCGCTGATCGTTGGCGGCGTTGTTCACCAGCACGGTGATCGGCCCGAGCTTCTCGCCCGCGGTATGGATCGCATTGCGCAACGAGCCGATGTCCCGCAGATCGCAGTGCTGATAAAATGGCTCCGGATGACCGGCACGCGCGACGGCTTTCACCAGCACGGCGCCCGCCTCGTCATTGATGTCGACGAATGCGACCCTGGCACCCTGTTCGGCGAAATGCGTGACTTCCGAGGCGCCGATCCCGCTCGCGCCGCCGGTGACGAACACCACACGGCCGCGCAAACTCGGATAGGACGCGAAACTTTCACTCATCCAGACCCTCCCTGATTTTTCGCACGATGTCAGCCGGCGCGGCGTCAATCCCGACCGTGATCGGATGTTCGTCGGCGCCTGGTTCCTCCAAGGTGCGGAACTGGCTGTCGAGCAGCGCCGCCGGCATGAAGTGCCCTTTCCGGGCTCGCATGCGTTCGGCGATCAGAGCGTGCGAACCTTTCAGATACACCAGCCGCACATCCGTTCGGCCATCGATCAGAATATCGCGATAGGCTCGCCGCAAGGCCGAGCATGCCACGACCGCGCTTTCCCCTCGCGCCCGGTATGCGTCAATTGCCGCGGCGATGGCGCGCAGCCAGGGCCAGCGGTCCTCATCGGTCAGCGGCGTGCCGGACTTCATCTTCGCCACATTCGCCGGAGGATGAAACGAATCCCCCTCCAGCAGCGTCCAACCCTCGGCGTCGGCGAGACCCTTGGCGATCGTGGTCTTGCCACTGCCCGAGACGCCCATCACGACAGCGATTGTCATTGTCGCGGTCTCACTCTTTGGCGGGCGCCTCGACGTGCCCGCCAAAGCCGAACCGCATCGCCGACAGAATCTTTTCGGCGAAGGTATGATCCTGGCGGGATCTGAACCGCACGAATAACGAGGCCGCCAGCACTTCGGCGGGCACCGCTTCCTCGATCGCCGCTTCAACGGTCCAGCGGCCCTCGCCGGAATCTTCAACGACAGCGGCGCCAGACCTCGGCGATGTCGGCCATCTTGAGGTCGTATCGCTCGTCAGCGGGGAGTTTCGCCGAGGCGCGGCCTTGCAGGATATCGAATCCCTCCGCCATCGCCTGCATCATTCCATATTCGATGCCATTGTGGATCATTTTCACGAAGTGCCCCGCGCCAACCGGTCCGGCATGGATGTAGCCTTGCTCGGCGCGCGGATCGTGGCTCTCTCGGCCATGGGTGCGCTCGATCGAGCCGATCCCGGGTGCGAGCGCCTTGAAGATCGGATCGAGATGGTTCACCGCGTCGGTGTCTCCGCCGATCATCAGGCAATAGCCGCGCTCCAGTCCCCAGACACCCCCCGAGGTGCCGACATCGAGATAGCGCAATCCCTTCGCCGCCAGTTCCTTGCCGCGGCGCACATCGTCTTTGTAATAGGTGTTGCCACCATCGATGATGATGTCGCCTTTGCCGAGCATGCCGGCGAGTTGAGCGATCGTGTCCTCGGTGATCTTGCCGTGCGGCAGCATGACCCAGACGGCGCGCGGCGACCCGGACAATTTCCCGACGAGGTCGGACAAACCCGAGGCCGGCGTAGCGCCGTCGGAGCCCAGTCCTTGGACAGCGGATGGATTGGCGTCCCACACGACGGTGGAGTGACCGGCGCGCATCAGCCGCCGGGAAATGTTCGCGCCCATCCGGCCCAGTCCGATAACGCCTAATTGCATGGTGGTTCCTCCGTCTGTCGCTGTCGCGACGGGATGCGTCGGCGCCATCGTGCCACGCCGACGATGCCGGGCCAACCGATGGGGCGCGGCCGTGCTTCCGGGCAACAGGCGAGCGGCACACGCGCCCGTCCACCCGAAGAACTCCGCGGCTCTGTGGCTCTGTGGCTCTGGTGCGCCCCGAACGGCGCGATCACCTCGTGGGTGCAAGTCCCACCCGGGCAATGGTCGGTTGGCCCGGTAGCTATCAGGCGGCTCGAATTGGTAACGACCCGGGTCGAAGCCCTGAGACAAAGGCCGCTTCTGGCGGCTGAGCGAATCGACGGGCCGTAACGTGTGTAAATCCTGAGCAGGCCTCGAAAGGGAAGTCATGGACGCCGACCCGCCCGGAGTTCGGGGAAGGCAGCACGGTCTGGGGAAGCAGCCGACAGACGCACCCGGACCGGTCCATCGGGGTAAGGGGCACAGCACGTCGAGACAGGGGATCGCGTAAGCGGGGGAGACCCGCGCGAGACGAGGGTAGCGGCCTCAACGGTGCGGAGTGGCATCGGTCCGTGCGGGAGTCGGACAGGGTCGTAGTACCGCT
>JBEKGV010000903.1:0-3970 GCA_050012615.1 Acetobacteraceae bacterium
CTGATTGCCGAACTGCTCCTGCCGGTGGCCGGCGACCGTGAAGTCCGCGACCTGAGTGGACAGAAACGCCAGACTTGCTTCCAGCATCGACACGTCGATGAACTGGCCCTTGCCGGTATGCGTGCGTTGAAACAGAGCGGACGATACGGCGAACGCGGCCGTCATCCCCGACAACACGTCGCATACCGCGAAACCGGCCCGGGTCGGGCCCATCTCCGGATGTCCGGTGATTGACATGATGCCTGACAGGGCCTGGATCTTTCCGTCGTACCCGGCCTCGCGACTGTACGGGCCGGTCTGGCCGAAACCGGATATCGCACAATAGATCAGATTTGGATTGATCTCCGACAGCGCCTTGTAACCGATGCCAAGCCGATCCATTACGCCGCCGCGGAAATTCTCCATGACCACGTCGACTTTCGCGGCCAGCTTCCGAAGGATATCGATCGCCGCCGGCTTGCGGAAATCCAGTGTCAGACTCTTCTTATTTCCGTTGATCGCCAGCCAGGACGGCGCCATGCCGCGTTCAGCCCACACGCGAGAAAGGGGCGTGCGGCGCATGTCCTCCCCCTCCGTCCGCTCCACCTTGGTGACATCCGCACCGAGCAGCGCGAGCTGGTAAGACCCGTAAGGACCAGCCAGAACCTGCGTGAAGTCGAGAATGCGGACGCCGCTGAATGGACGATTCATGCCGCTTTCTCGACCCGATTCACCCGCGCGAGTTCCTTTTGCCGATCGAACTCAGCTCTGCGGCGCTTCAGTTCCTCGGCGCTGAGCTGCGCCACATTGGAGTAGTCCAGCTTCCACAGCCCGTCTTCATTCCAACGGATCGGATTTTGCATCGTCGTCCGAGGACCGCTCGCGGACTCCAGCAGTCGTAGTGCGAGTTCCAGCGTCTGTTCCTGCGACGCGACGTCATGCGGCTTGCCGGCACTGTTGCCGAGCGGGAAGTCGCTGAACAGGAACCGCGCGACGGCCGCGTGTTCGACGATATCCTTGGCGCAGCCCATCAGCACTGTCGGGATGCCGTTGGCCTCGATATGCCGCGCGACAAGGCTCGAGGTCTGGTGGCAGACCGGGCAATTCGGCACCACGATAACCGCGTCCACGTCATCTTCGCGCACGCGCGCCAGAATTTCCGGCGCGTCAGTTTCGATGGTGACGCGATGGCTTCGGTTGGTTGGCGCGCCGTGAAAGCGCGAGGCAACCCGGCCGATACGGCCCGCCGCGGTGGCGCGGCGCAACGCCGGCAGAGGGAACCACGTGTTGGGATCGGTCGCCGTCGTATGGATGCGGTCGTAGCCGATGTGGGAAATGCGCAGGTCGTGGTCGTGGCTCGTATCGCCCGAATACACCTGGTAGAATTTGGCGCTGCCGTTATAAGCCGCGCCCGGTCCCTGATCGCCCTTGCCGGGTTGATAGGGCGCGGCGGTGGTGACGATGGCGATGTTGCACTGACTTAACGGCTTGTTCAGCGGCGTGAACGGCGCCTGAAGATAATGAGCCCACTGATAGGGGGTCGTGTAACCGATGGCTTTGTAATAGTCGCGGGTCCGTTGCATATAGGGAATGGGTGAATCATGGTCCGGTGCGAAACCGAACATTGAATCCAGATCCTGATCCATACGCGTAGCTCCTTCAGTCAATGTTGGGACCCTGTCCGCCGCCCGCGCCGCCGTCAAGCGCTTTCCAGCTTCGTCATGAATGCTCGCAAGGCAGGTGCCCACTTGTCAGCGTCGGCGCCCGATGCGAGGTGACCATGGTCGCTGTCGATCTCGAAATAAGTCGCGTCGACTCCGGCGTTCTTCGCGAGGCAGCGTCGAACGTCTCCATCGCCCGTCCCAGGATGAACAGCGAGTTCGCGTCGAACACCTCCGCCCAACCGGCGGCGATCCGATGGAGTTCGGCGTCGGCGGCAGCTTTGTCGGGAAAACGGGCGGCAAGAGAATTCGCCATGCCATAGCGCGTAAGTGTATCGATCCGCAGCGCGGTCAGCGTCTGCTTAACTCCGCCGGTCTCGTAATAGTCACCGCCATTCCAGTTCGGATCCGGTCCAAACCACTTCATCAGGCCGCCGATCCGGTCGGTAGTCGACGCCAGCGGAGACGTGACCACCGGAACAATGCCATCCATGAAGTCCGGAAACGTGACGCCCCATTGAAACGCCTGGACGCCGCCGTACGATGGACCGACAACAGCCCGCAAATGCGTGACGCCAAGCCCCTCCAGCATCCGCATTTGCGCGGTGACGATATCCTCCATCGTGATGAGCGGAAATTTCGAGCCGTATGGCTTCCCGGTTCGCGGATCCAGCGACGCGGCATTGGTCGAACCGTAGCTGGACCCAAGCACGTTGGAGCAAATGACAAAGTATCGGTCCGTATCGATCGGCGCTCCGGGACCGACCAATGTGGTCCACGCTCCCTCGGACGAAGCGACACCGGGTTCGATCATGCGTGGCCCGCTGGTATACCCGTGGGTGATCAGGATCGCGTTCCGTCCGTCCGCGTCCAATTTCCCCCGCGAGACGTAAGCGAGTGTCGCCTCTGGCAATATCTCACCGCCAACGGTGCGAAAGTCGTGGAGCGTGAAGCTCGAGTGGGTGATACCGGTCATCCTTGTGCCCTCATCTGTCCCGGGGAATTTGCCACCGGGCCTTCGATCGTGCCAGTCATGCCTCGCCAGGAACGCGAGAAAGAAACGAACCATGTCCATCGGCATCAACCGCACGAAGCAGGAGCTCGCCGCGAATGAGCTCGTTCGGTCGCCGCGCCGCGAAAGAACACGGCAAGTCGATGGGCGTTAGTGGTGTGTGGGAGGAGCTGGAATTCCAGACATGTCTGCTGAGGGTCGGCGTGCGCTATCTGACCGGCGGTTCAGACACCGGGTATGTTCTCAGCGCGGGCTGGGCGGATGTGAAGCGTCTGCCGGAACTTAAGCTGTCATCGCACAACGGGTGCGCCGGTACTTCGACCCGGAGGGATAATGCCGTATCGCTTTGTTCACGCCGCTGACATTCATCTGGATTCGCCTCTCAAGTCACTTGCGCTTCGCGATCCCGAACTCGCTGAACTCATCGGTAATGCGACGCGGCGTGCCTTTGTCGGTCTCGTCGATCTGTGTCTGACCGAGCAGGTCGATGCGTTGCTGCTGGCGGGGGATCTGTACGACGGCGATCAGACGTCAATGAAGACGGCCAGATTTCTCGCCGACCAGGTTCGCCGGTTGCATGCGGCCCGGGTCCAGGTCTTTGTCATCCGAGGCAATCACGATGCGTTGTCGCGGATCACCAAGGAACTGACGTTTCCTGATTCGGTGACGGTGTTCGGCGGCCGCGCCGGCGCGATAGAGGTGGCACGAGCGAGCACCGATTTCCCGGTCACCATTCACGGCCTGAGTTTCGCCCAACCCCATGCACCCGATTCTCTGCTGGACCGATTCAGGCCGCCGGCCCAGGGAGCGGTGAACATCGCGTTGATGCATACCAGCCTCGCCGGCGCACCGGGACACGACAACTATGCCCCATGTTCCATCGCCGATCTCGCCGCTTCAGGTTTCGACTACTGGGCTTTGGGCCATATTCACAAGCGATCGGTCGTCGTCCAGGACCGTTGCACGATCGTTATGCCGGGCATGCCCCAAGGCCGCGATATCGGCGAGAGTGGCGCGAAATCCGTAACCCTGGTCACCATAGCAGACGATCGTTCGATCCATGTCGAAGAACGCTTCACCAGCGTCGCGCAATTCGGGTCCGTTCCGATCGATCTGACCGGTATCGAACTGTGGGAAGACATGATCGAGGCTGTGACCAAGAACTTAAACCTGGCACGCGATCACACGAAGTCGGAGCATCTGGTGGCACGGCTGCACTTTAGCGGCAGGACACCCCTCGCGTGGCGAATGCGCCGCGACCCTGATCTCTTGCGGGAAGACGCGGCCCATCGTGCGTTCATCATCGGCAAGAGCTGGA
>JBEKGV010000904.1:0-4156 GCA_050012615.1 Acetobacteraceae bacterium
GTCTCAGTTTGAATTTGTTCCTATGGCTCAGATGCTTGACTGGCCTATAATGGGGGTATGAAAGCATTCGTCTGTAGAGCGGTTCAGGTCAACGGCTACCCAAAATGGGAAGTGCAGGTGGCCGATGACGGCGGCGATTATGCCGCCGTAGCGCCACTCCGCTTCTACGACTCAGAAACCGATTGCGAAGCGGAGAGAGATCGCCTCGACCACGCGGAAAATGGGAAACCCTGATCGTGGCCAAGACCCCAAAACGCCCGCGCGACCCTAACCAACTAGCGACGTTGATCGTGGGCATTGCTAGTGGCGAGGTTCGGGGGGACAAGCCCGCGCCGCTCACTCCTGCCCAGGACTTCGCCCGGAGCGGCGGGTTGAAGGGTGGCGCCGCGCGCGCGGCTTCTCTGACTCCGGAGCAGCGGGGGGAGATTGCTCGGAAGGCGGCGACGAAACGATGGGGGAAGCGCCAATAGGAGGAGGTGGCCCTACAACCACCCCCATTGGCATTTGGGGTTGTTGAGGCGATCCCAGAGTCACCCTTTTTCTTTTTACAATATGCCATTCAGCCTCTTCGGGGGATCGAATGGAAACCTCAATATCGCCGGCCGCTCCAATAGGACACATTATTTGCGGAGAGTTAATAGAGGTGGGTTCGCCGCCTCGGGGAACATCTCCGATGATTCTTAATGCAAATTCGCCGGTCGTTCCGGGCATGACCAGCCGTAGGTCGACGTCCAATCGTCCAGCGTTCTCTGGCGTAAGTTCAATCCATACAGCGATGGGAATGACCGTAGGAAGCGAAGGCACCAGAATTCCACCGCCATATGCTCCAATCAGAATGTCTTTTGACGTGATTTCCTTTCTCACATCATCGCAAACCACGACTGCCTCAACGGTGAACTTAGACATCGGTCACGATCGGTAATTGAACAGGAGGTGGCCACTGGGAACCAGGTAGCGGGATAATCGTAGTGATAACCGACGCGGTCGTAGTAGTGGTCACCTGCACGGCATTGGCTAACGTCGTTTTATTTTCTCCAACTGGATGAAAACGGTTTCCTTTCACCCGGTCCCGAAATCGCACTACATGAAAATCAAGCTCCGCCTCAATAGAAAATAGGAGATCGCTGATCGTATCGCTGGTCCAGTTTGCGGGACCAGATAGCAATCGCGTGACCTGAGACGGCGGTATCCCAAGTTTCTCGGCGATTTCTTTCCGCCGTATATGGTCCTCTTCGATCGCTCGAATCACGACATCGTACAGACGATTCTGTTGTCGCTGGCGAAAATAATATTTGGTGGCAGGAACCTCACTCATAGTGGCACTTCCGGGAAGCGATATGCGTTTTCAGTCATGTAGTCCTCGTAACTGTTTCCATGGAATGGGAGACAATCACCCATGGCCCGTTTCCACTCTTCTTCACATGCAAGTTTCTCCAATTCCCACTCCAGGGACCATTTCTCTCCGAGTTTGGTTCGTTCAATAACATGGGTACCGACAAACACATTCGGTTCAGCAAAGCGCCCAAAGATGCGAAGTGATGGGCGGGGGCGTCGGCTTTTGATTTCCCAATGCTCATATTTGTGGGGATCAAGCCATTTCATAGAGGCCCATGTCATCAATCCATTCTCGACAAAATTAGCGATATCTGCCCGCAATCGATCCCAGCGATCTACTCGCTTGGCATCGGTCGAGGTCAGACCGTCTGTAATTTGACCTGCCAAACGCTGGGTCATTAAGAAAGCTCGTGGTTTAGAATTCCACCCTACGGGTGGATTAAAAGGGATCAGGGCTCCTGCCGTTTTAGCGGCTTCTATCGCGTCGCGAATTATCATATAAGTGAATTTCTCTGCCGACGCAAGTGCCGTTTCGACCAATCCCGTCCGCATAAGGAGCCTGATCGCAAATATCCGGAATATCAAACAGAATAGTATGCTTGACAGTCAAGCAGAACAATCATATCGTTCGCTCATGAACAAGCTGCCCCGCGACAAACGCATTCAGATCATCTCTCTTCTGACTGAGGGGATGAGCCTTCGTGCCGTGACGCGGATTACAGGTGTGATCGAGCATTCCGCGATCTGCGCTGCCAATGGCTCCAGGTCGATGAAATCTGGTCATTCGTCTACGCAAAAGCGAAGAACGTCGCCGACGCCAAGGCCGCGCCGGAGCGCGCCGGTGACATCTGGACATGGACCGCGATCGACGCTGACTCGAAGCTGATTCCGTCCTGGTATGTCGGGCGCCGTGACGCGGAAGCGGCCTCTATCTTTATTGACGACCTGGCGAAACGGCTTGCTAATCGCGTTCAACTGACGACCGATGGAGACGCTCCCTATCTCCAGGCCATTGAGAACGCCTTCGGAAGCGCCATCGACTATGCAATGCTGGTCAAGCACTACGGCACTCCAGAGGGCACGGTAGGCCGCTATAGCCCAGACGAATGTGTCGGCATTGAACAGCGGCGGGTCGAAGGTCGTCCTGACGAAGCTCACATCAGCACGTCCTATGTTGAGCGCAGCAATCTGACGATCCGTATGAACGTGCGCCGCTTCACACGATTGACGAACGCATTTTCAAAGAAAGCGGAGAACCATGCCTATGCGGTCGGGCTGCACCTGATGGTTTACAATTTTGTCCGCAACCATGGCTCGCTGAGATGTTCCCCGGCGATGGCGGCTGGTGCCACCACCAAACTGTGGGAAATCGCGGACGTTGTGACCATGCTTGAGGAATGGGAAAACAATCAGGAGCGGAAATCAAACTGAATCACTACCAATTTGTCCGCCAATTTGACCCCCGCCCTACCGCCCGGTACCCTCCCCTACCCACCGGAGGACGCCCAATGAAAGTCGGAATCGCACTCAACATGCTCTCCCAGGCGGGCCGCCCCGACACCGCCGTCATCAACGAGCATCTGCAACTCGGCGACCTCGCCGAACCACTCGGCTTCGACTCGCTGTTCGCTCTGGAGCATCACTTCACCGGCTACGCGATGTCGCCGTCGCCACTCCAGCTGCTCTCCTATTTCGCCGGACGAACAAAGCGCATTCACCTCGGCACAGCGGTCATCGTGATCCCGTGGCACGACCCGATCCGCATCGCCGAGCAGATCGCGCTGCTCGACGTGCTCAGCGGCGGCCGCTGTCTGTTCGGCTTCGGCCGCGGTGCCGCACGTGTCGAATATGAAGGTTTTCGAATTCCGATGGACGAAGCGAGACCGCGCTTCAAGGAAGGCCTCGACATCATTCGTCTTGGCCTGACACAGGAAAGTTTCGAATACCAAGGCCAGTTCTTCACCATACCCAATACCGCGATCCGCCCAGGTCCCGTTTCGCATCCGGAACTGCGCTTCTATGGGTCCGCAAACAGCCCGGAGTCAGCGAAACTGCTCGCCAGTTCCGGGCTTGGCCTTTTGATCGTCATGCACAACGAATGGTCGAAGGCCGCGCACGAGGTCTACGACTTCCAACGCATGGCGACGGAGGCCGGCCACACACCTCGCCCGCCGATCATCCTGACCAACATCTCCTGCGCCGAAACGCACGGCGAAGCCACCGACCGCGCGGTGGAATGGCTCGGCAAGAAGTGGGATTCCGTTGACAACCACTACCGATTTTCCGATGGTGGCCTCGCGTCCGTCAAAGGGTATGAGGCGTACGGCAGGATCGGCCGCACTTACGCCAGGATGGCCGACCAGACGCACCGCCAGAAGATGACGGACACGTATGTGAAGATCCAGATCGTCGGCACGCCGGACGAATGCCTGCGGCAGATCGCTCAACTGCGGCAATACACCGGTCTCGATCATCTGGTCTGCGAGTTCGGCTACGGCGGCCTGCCGCATCACGAGGCCGAGTTGAACATGCGCCTGTTCGCCGACCGCGTCATGCCGGTCCTGCAACGAGACCAGCAGTTCACGCAGCCGCCCGATATCATCACCACCCCGCCGGTGCTCCAGGATGAAGGCGTGTTCGTTCCGGCATAACGACAAAATTCGCCGCCGGTCCATCGACTGCCGCCGCGGCCACTGTCGCGAATCGTCCGCGGGCATCATCCGGCCCAGCTGGACTTCAAACCGGAACGTCCCGCCGGTGGCCGTGTCGATTAGACTGGAACGCAACCACCGCCGCGCCTATTGTTGGCAAATGGACGCCA
>JBEKGV010000905.1:0-2594 GCA_050012615.1 Acetobacteraceae bacterium
TTGGGCGAGACGGCGGAGTCAACAGTCACGACCAGCGCCTCATAGCCTGCCTTTTTCGCCCGTTCGATGACCTGGTAAGACAGATCGCGGCGCTTCCAGACATAGAGCTGGAACCAAAGGCGGCCCCCGGCCTGGTCCGCGACTTCCTCCATCGCGGTCATCGAGGCTGTGGACATCGCGAACGGAATCCCCGCCTTCGCCGCCGCCCTGGCCAGTTGAAGTTCGCCGCGGTACCAGCACAGGCCCGCGGCCCCGGTCGGGGCGATGATCATCGGCAGGCTGACTTCCTTGCCGAACAGCATCGTTTTGGTGGAGCGGCCGGAAACATCAACCAGCGCGCGGTGGCGAAGCTTGATGTCCTGGAAGCCGGCGCGGTTCTCGGTGACCGCGAGGTGGTCTTCGGTGGCGCGGTCGACGAACTCGAAGATGCCACGCGGCAGGCGACGTTTGGCGGCCTCGCGCATGTCGAAGATGTTGTAACAATTGTCCAGTGCGGCCATGTTCGTCTCCCCCGTTCATCTCCCTTGGGTCGAGCCGTGATCCTCAGCGCGCCATCCCCGTCGCGCCGGCCGGCACGTCATAAAAGGCCAAGGTCATCGAGACACTGGTGTAGAAGCCCATCAGGCAAATGACATCGGTGACGCCCTCGTGGCCGAGCGCCTCGACCGCGCGGTCCCAGAGCCCCTTGGAGACCCAGCGCGAATTGGCCAGACAGGTGGCCATCTCGTAGATGATCTGCTCGCGCTTGTCGTCGAACGAGGCCGGCAGGCCGGACAACAGCGCCTCGACCTTTTCGGCCGGCAGCCCAGAGGCTTTGCCGGCGCGCTCATGCGCGTTGGTCGGATAGATCGAGTGCCACTTGCTGTTGATGATGATGACGGCGATCTCGCGCTCACGCTCGGAGAGCGAGTAGCCGGTCCGGAAATAAGCTCCCAACGGCCCCATGACCTTCGCAAGCCCAGGGTTGTGCACCCAGATCTTGTTCGGGCCGCCGAGGGGACCGCGGGCCTCGACCAGCGAGCGATAACCCTCTTGCTGCTCCGGCGTCATTTGATCGAGCGGAAGTTCGGCGTAGCGGCCGAAGGTTGGGGTGTCGGGCATTTGGGGCGTTCCTCCTGAGTTTGATTGGCGAATAGTCTGCGACGGCGGCACGTGGCTGTCGACCTGACACTCATATTCGGTCGGCCCGAGGCTCGTCGTCATGGCACACACGACGATCGCGCACGAATATCGACATTGATGACGAGTGCATGACCAAGGCGGGTAATGGCGCGATCACTGACGGAATGAGGTTTTCCGTTTGAGTTCCTCTGCTCTTTTCAAAAAAAGCAGATAGGTCAGCTCTGAGATGTATTCGTGATAGCTTACCCCTCTCCTCGGAGGATGTGGCAAAGATTATGTTGTCAGCGTTCGTGCCAAACTCAGGTCGATGCATTCGAAGGAGTGGGCCTTGATCATGCCAGCAACCGCGTTGGCACGCCGGGCGCCGGTCCGGCCTCGGCAAGACGCTGGTCGAGCGTGTGCACCGTAGCGCCATGCTCCGATGCGATCGCGAGATGCAACGCGTCGCCCGCGCGAAGGCTGAGCACATGCTGATCGACGAACTTCGCCGCCGCCCGGAAATGCCCGCCGGTTACCATCAGGACGGTGAAGCTCTCAGCGACCAGTTTGTTGAACATCGCGAGTGCCGACGCGCGCTGTGCCAATGTGATCTGACCGGTTCGCAGCTTGGTCGCCATGGCGGAGGACATCTCGGTGATGGTCCAATCGCTGATCAGCAGTTGTGCTGGATCCTGTTCCGCCAGCCAGCCCTGCGCTCGCGCGGTCATCACCTCATTGGTGAGCGCGGCGACGAGCAGCGACGTGTCGATATAGAGCATCAGTAACGATCGCCATCCCGCATCGATCGTACCAGATCGGCGGCGCTTTCCGCCTGTGGAGGCATGGTCGCCGTCAGCGCCCGGAGCAGGGTCGCGTCGACCCGCTTGCGAGGCCTGACCACGGCTGTGAGCCGCGCGACTGGCTTGCCGCGCCGGGTGATGTCGATGGAATCGCCCGCCTCGACCCGGTCGACGAGTTCGCTTAGATGTGCCTTGGCGTCCGCCAGATTGATCGCGTCCATGCTAAGTTCCTGACCATCGGCCAGTCGTGGATACATTGTCTGACAAATGGCTCCGTCACTCGAATGGTATTTCAACTTCGGTGAAACTACCCGGCGTCGCAGCATTCACGGCGGCCACGACCCGTTCGACGTAGCGGCGCAAAATCGGCCATTGCTGATTGCCGAGCACCACGAACGCGATTGTCCGTCCGGTCAGGTTTTGCTGATAGCGCAGGTTCTTGTCGGTCGTCAGCAGAACATCGAAACCAGCGGTCTCCGCCGCCGCGATCAGTTCACCATTCGACGTCCGATCCCATCCGCGTTCAATGGCTTCGACAACGACGTGGCCCGTGAGGGCGTGCCGAAGCGGGGCCGGTGTGCCGTTGTCAAAGAGGATGTGCATCGGCCATGGCGGCACCGCGGGGAACAGCAGGCGCGTCGAGGCTGCGCGCCGCGAACTCGATCACGGCGACGACCTGGTCTCGCGATAAAT
>JBEKGV010000906.1:0-3644 GCA_050012615.1 Acetobacteraceae bacterium
GGTACGGTGGCACGATTCGTCGCCAATGGACCCGACACGGCCGTTGCTGCCGCGATGAAAGGGTTGGCCTTGGTGAAGCCGGACGCGGGGCGGCCGAAGGTAGCGGCTGCGCTGCGTCAGGCGAAACGGCAGGTCGCTTTGGTCTGCGCGCTCGCCGATATCGGTGGGCTGTGGAAACTGGAACAGATCACCGGCTCTCTGTCGGGACTCGCTGAGGCGACGCTTAGCCTGGCGGTCGCGCATCTGCTGCGGGCAGCGCATGACGCAGGCGACCTGGCCCTTCCCGACCCCAACAATCCCGGTGTAGGCGGTGGGTTTACCGTCCTCGGAATGGGCAAACTCGGGGCTCGGGAGCTGAATTACTCCTCGGATATCGACCTGGTGCTGCTGTTTGACCCCGCCGCGCCAATTTATACCGAGCGGACGTCCGACCATGCCAGGGTCGGTTTCGCCGCCCGGATCGCACGTGGCCTCGTCGCGCTGATGGAGACCAGGGATGCCGACGGTTACGTGTTCCGGACCGATCTGCGTCTGCGGCCCGATCCGGCGGCGACGCCCCCCGCGATCGCGATTAACAACGCCATCACTTACTACGAAAGCATGGGCCAGAACTGGGAACGGGCCGCGATGATAAAGGCGCGCCCGGTCGCAGGCGATCTGGATCTGGGCCTTGGATTCCTCGAGGCGATACGGCCATTCGTCTGGCGGCGCGGACTGGATTTCGCCGCCGTCGCCGACATTCAGGCGATGAAGCGACGGATCGACGAGCACAAGGGTGGCGCGCTGAGTGACGAGGCGGACCCGGTGACCCGGATCGCCGGTCACAACATCAAGCTTGGCGGCGGCGGCATCCGAGAAATCGAGTTCCTCGTGCAGACGTTGCAACTGGTGTGGGGCGGACGCGACCCGGGACTGCGCGATCGCACGACTCTCGGAGCGTTAAAGCTGTTGTCGCGCGCCGGTCACGTACCGCGCCGCGCGGCACGCGAGTTGGCGGCGGCATACCGGTTTCTGCGCCAGGTCGAACACCGGTTACAGATGATCAACGACCGGCAGACCCACTCGATACCGGAAAAACCCGAAGACCTTGCGCGGATCGCCCAGTTTCTGGGGTTTCGCGACGCGGTGTCGTTCGCCCTGGCGCTCATCCATCAAATGACCCGGGTCCGAGACCGTTACGCGGAGGTCTTCGACGTTCTGCCGTCTCCGCTCTATGAGACGTCCCCTGTTTTGGGCCTGGACTTCAGCGGCGACGAATCCGCGCCGCCCACAGCGGTCGCGGCCTTGAAAGAGATGGGGTTCGCCGCACCCGAACACATCATCACGCGCGTTCGAGCCTGGATCGCTGGGCATGTGCGCGCTTTGCGGTCCGAGCGGGCGCGCGAGTTGATGAATCAAATGCTGCCCTTGGTTCTCGCCCGGATCGGGGGCCAGCCGCATCCGGACGACACATTCGCGCGGTTCGACCGTTTCCTGAGCGCTCAGCCAGCCGGGGTGCAGTTGCTGTCCTTATTTCAGCGCAATCCGAATCTGATGGATCGCATCGCCGCGGTTTTGGGTGCCTCCCCGCGACTGGCGGATCACCTCGCAGCCAACGCCTCGGCGCTGGAAGGATTGCTGTCGCCCGAGGAGGAAGACGCCCCCTCCGCCCTGCGCCGGCGGCTTAGGCTTTGACCGCCCTTTTGCCACTGGTCCAGGCCGACTTCAGCGGTCGCTTCGGTCGGGTGCGAGGGGGGGGAATGGTTGTCGTCGCTCTGGGCAAGGCCGGTGGGCGAGAAATGCTGGCCGGGTCCGACCTCGATCTCATGTTGATCTACGACCACCCCGCCGATGTCACCGAGAGCCACGGGGCGCGAAACATGGCCTCCAGCCAATGGTTCGTGCGGCTGGCGCACACTTATGTGGCGGCTTTGACCGCCCCCGGAGTCGAGGGGCGCATGTATGATGTGGACATGCGGCTGCGGCCCTCGGGCAACAAAGGTCCGGTCGCGGTGTCGTTGAACGCTTTCCGCCATTATCACGAGCACGATGCATGGACATGGGAGCGGATGGCGCTGACGCGCGCCCGCGTGATCGCTGGTCCGGCCGCGTTGCGCGAACTGGTAACTCATGCGATCGGGACCGCGATCGCGGGTGAATCCAAAACCGTCCGCGAAGACGCCGCCGCGATGCGGAAACGAATGTTACGGGAGCTACCCCCCGACGGTCCCTGGGACGTCAAGCCGCGGCCCGGCGGTCAGGTTGAGGTCGAGTTCATCGCTCAGGTCCTGCAGTTGTTGCATGCGGGAACAAAACCCGAGGTTCTTAGTCCTACCACACGGGAGGCACTGCGGCGCCTCGCCGCTGCCGGCGTGCTGCCGGCGCCGGAGGCGGAGATGCTGGTCCGCGCCGATCACACCTGGCGCACGGTGCAGGGCATATTGCGGATTACCGTCGGGCGCGAAGCGGGAGAAACCTTGCCCGAGGCGTCGGCTCGGCCGCTGCTCCGCGCGTTAGGCGCTCAGGATTTAGCGGCGTTGCGGGTGGAGTTGGAGGCGCTGGCTGGCGAGGTACGTGGGGCGTTCGTGAGGTATGTGGGACCGGTTGGAAAATAGGAGTTTATTAAGGGGTTTTTGCAATGCTCTTGCCGGATGAGGGTTTCGTGGCCACAATAACTTTGCGATCGGGAATTCAGTGGAGTTTGAGTGGGATTCCGCGAAAGGCCGATCGAACGTCTCCAAGCACGGCTTCGATTTCATGGACGCGCGGCAGGTATTCGATGGCCGTCCGCGTTTGGATATCGAATCACCCAGAGGCGACGAACATCGGACATTGAGTATCGCCATATTAAACGAGGTGCTGATCGCGGTGACGTGGACCCGACGGTCGGAGGATACGGTCAGACTTATTTCGGTCAGGAGAGCCAGGCGTGCGGAAGATCGGAAATATCGTCAGATATACGGCTGAGGAAATCGACGCCATGATCGCGCGTGGCGAGAGCCAGACCGATTGGGCGCGTGTCATGGCCAAGACCGAGCAGGAACTCGCTGCCGACATGGCGAGCGACCCCGCATGGGACGGCGTGCCTGACAATTGGATGGATCACGCCCATAAGGCCTCCGGCTGGCCGGTCATGCCGAGAGATGACAAACGCCAGGTCACCGTGCGCCTGGACGCGGATGTCCTCGACTATTTCAAACGGCAGGGGGGCGACTGGCAGACTCGGATGAATGCCGTCCTGCGCGGCTTCGTCGAACGGGAACTCCAGGCCACCGTCGCTGAGCCTCAAGGCGGGGAGCGCGGTTGACTCGCCGCGATTCCCCGCCAGTCTGATCGCATGGGCACGCGGATCGTTCCCGTGCGGTGTTGGGGGAGATCGGACGATGAGTGTTCAGGAAGGCGACGCCGCCCCGGACTTTGAAATGCCGGCGACCGGCGGCCGGACCGTTAGCCTCGCCGCGATGAAGGGCAAGCCGTTCATCCTGTACTTCTATCCCAAAGCTGACACACCCGGTTGCACCAAGGAGGCCTGCGCTTTCCAGGAGGCTCTGCCGCAACTGGGCTCGATTGGCCTGGACGTCATCGGCGTCTCGCCGGACAAAATGAAACCGATCGAAAAGTTCGCCGATAAATACGGGTTGAAGTTTCCGCTGGCCTCGGACGAA
>JBEKGV010000907.1:0-2541 GCA_050012615.1 Acetobacteraceae bacterium
CCGTTCCATGTGCGGCGCCTGAAGGGTAGCAAGGACAGCGTGCATTCGCTCGAACCTGACACGGCGCGACTGCTGAAGCGGCTCCAGGGCGACGCCGATGGACCATACGTGTTCAGGTCGGAGCGCGGTGGTCCGATGTCCGTGGATGCGGTCCAGGTCATCGTAGCGCGCGCTGGACGGGAGGCCGGTTTGAGATTCAAGGTGCACCCGCACATGCTGCGCCATGCGTGTGGGTTCTTTCTGGCGGAACAAGGCACCGATACGAGGTTGATCCAGGACTATCTGGGCCACAAGGATATCAAGAATACCGTCATCTATACCGAAACGAGCCAGCGTCGGCTGTCCGCCGTGCGAGTGCGCTAATCTGGAGTTCAAGGGCCCCCGATTTCGGTGTCCCTCCGGCTCGGCGCCAGAATGTTCACCAGAGTCTGGAGGGAAAGGCCGAAGCGGCGGTTTCACCACCAAGCGGGTCGGCTAGCATCCTGAGGGTATTGGCCACATTACCAAACGGATCAGCCCGGCGCTCGAACCCCAGTTACGAAACGACGCAGTTCAACGCTCTGCAACATGGGGTGCTGTCACGGACGCTGGCCATGCTGATCCTAGCCCAACTTCGCCGATTCAACCCCGGTTTTCGGAATTTGCACGCGAATCTCGTAGTCCCTGACACGAGGCGCCCCCGGAATTGGCTGTAGTGAAGACCTACCCTGTTCCCATGGGGTATCCGATGTGGATAGTCAGCGGTCGTCATGTTTCTGCGCGCGACGATTCGCTGGGTGGAAAGCCGTCGCGTGGCGGGCAAGCGTGTGGTGCAACGCCCGCTGCTCTATTTGGGCGAGATCAACGACAGTCAGCGGGCGGCATGGCGCAAGTCGATCGCCGTGCTGGAGGACGGCGCTGCCGAGCCGCGGACGCTGTCGTTGTTCCCGGACGATCGCGTCGAAGGCCTTCTGCCGGATGCCTCGATTGTTCGTCTGCGCCTGTCCGAACTGAGCCTGCGCCGGCCGCGCCAGTGGGGCGCCTGCTGGCTGGCCTTGCATTTATGGGAAGAACTGCACCTCGACCAATTCTGGCTGCCGCGTTTGCCAGTCAGCCGTAAGGGCACCCGCTGGGATCATGTGTTGTTCGTACTCACCGCATACCGGCTGATCGCGCCGGGCAGCGAGTGGCGACTCTATCGGCAATGGTTCGCCGGCACGGCGTTGGGAGATCTGCTGGGCACCGACGCCGATCTCGCTGAGATCCATAAGCTGTATGCCTGCCATGATCGTCTGCTGGCCCATAAGGATGCGTTGTTCCAACATTTACAACAACGTTGGCGGGACCTGTTCAACGCCGACTTCGACGTACTGCTGTACGATCTGACCAGCACTTACTTTGAGGCCAACCCGCCGTTCCCCGCAGGCGACAAGCGCCGCTTCGGCTACTCGCGCGATCACCGGCCGGATTGCGTGCAGGTGGTGATCGCGCTCGTGGTGACGCCGGATGGCCTGCCGATGGCCTATGAAGTTCTTGCCGGCAACACCAATGACAGCCGGACCTTGAGAGACTTCCTGGCTCGCATCGAGCGGCTGTATGGCAAGGCACGTCGTATCTGGCTGATGGACCGCGGCATTCCAACCGAGGCGGTGCTGGCGGAGATGCGCGCCTCCGATCCGCCGGTGCAATATCTGGTGGGCACGCCCAAGGGGCGGTTGACCCGGCTGCAGCAGCGTCTTCTGCAACTGCCCTGGCAACAGGCCCGTCCCGGCGTCCAGGTGAAACTACTCGCCGAAGGCAACGAACTTTATGTCTTCGCCGAGAGCGAGGCGCGCGTGGCCAAGGAACGGGCGATGCGCCAACGGCAGCTCAAATGGCTGTGGGCACGCCTGAAACAGCTCGCGGAGATGGATCTCAGCCGCGAGGAACTGCTGATGCGTCTCGGCGCCGCCCGCGCTCGCGCGCCGAGTGCGTGGCGACTGGTCGTGGTCAAGGTCGCCGCCGAGGGCACGAACTTCACCTTCCGGTTGGACCGCGCGAAGCTGCGCCGCGCCCGCTTGCGCGAGGGTCGCTATCTGCTGCGCACCAACCTACCAAAGGACGATCCCGCGAAGCTGTGGGATTATTACATCC
Organism: Acetobacteraceae bacterium; assembly: GCA_050012615.1. Lineage (GTDB taxonomy): Bacteria > Pseudomonadota > Alphaproteobacteria > Acetobacterales > Acetobacteraceae > Rhodopila. The sequence continues at coordinate 2,113 of JBEKGV010000907.1, forward strand.
GGTTGGTCGAGGTTGAGCAGGCGTTCAAGACCCTCAAAGGCGATCTGGCGATCCGGCCGGTGTTCCACCAACGCGAAGCCCGGATCGAGGCACATATCTTTATTGCCTTCCTGGCCTTCAGCCTGCACGCAACGCTGCGTCAGCGGCTGCGGGCGTTCGCCCCGGGCCTGACGCCACGGGCTGTAATGGATGACTTCGCCGGTGCGGATGATCGACGTGCATGTGCCGACGACTGACGGGCGAGAGCTGACGTTGACCCGATACACCGAGCCGGAACCGGCGTTGCGCTTACTGATCGAGAAACTGAAGCTGCAACTTCCGGCTCAGCCGCCGCCCAGGATCACCGCCGGCACGGCACAGTCGCAAACGCCGATGTAGTGAAGACCTTTGAACGACCCCACCATGGCCATCAATGGGTTATCTCGCGCT
>JBEKGV010000908.1:0-3159 GCA_050012615.1 Acetobacteraceae bacterium
GGATGGTGACCCGCAACGGCAGTTCGTTCAGGTCGTCCGAGAAACAGATTGGCTGCCAATAGCGACGCAGGTATTCGCCGCACGGGGTGGCTGGGCCGACGTGGGTGAGTGAGGTGTCCTCCTCAGGGACCTCGCGGTGGTGGTAGGCGCCGTAGCGGGTCTTCAGGAAGGGGGCTCTGATGGCCATGTCGCTCCTCCATTCAACAGTGGGGTTTCGTGCGTCCCTGTGCCGTGCCTCGGGCGGACGGTCAGTCAGTTAAGGCCAGCGGCGTCGGTATTGTAAACCCTCGCCATGCCCGGTTGCGCGATGTCGTTGCTGGCTCATTGAAGCCGATGCACCTGAGGCAATCGCTTGAACACAGAAAGCGTCAAACGCCGACCCGCTCCAGGCAGAGTCCTCCTCTGGTGGGTTCAAGGGCGAAGCCGTTGCGCCTGGTCGGTCCAGGCGATTGCCTGCCAATGCTCTGGGGGATGATTGCCGTGACAGCCGCCTGCTGGTAAATGCTCGGCACGGTCGGAGCGTAGCGCAGTCTGGTAGCGCATCAGTCTGGGGGACTGGGGGTCGTGGGTTCGAATCCCGCCGCTCCGACCAGGATTGCGATAGGTTAACCGAAGCCTTGCCGAGGTAAAGCAAACGGCCGCCGATCCAAACCTGTCCGAGCCCCGCGGCGCCAATGTCATTCCGGTAAAATCGCGCTCGCGGGATGGACCCGCGCAACCGCGCGTGGTTGCGCTACCTCACCGTCCCCAACAGCTTGCCGGCATCGGTGTCGCCGTGCTGGAAGGCCTGCCCGAGCCAATAACGTGCCTGAGCCGGATCGGGCCGCGTGCCGCGGCCGTCGCGATAAGCGATACCGAGGAAGCGTTGCGCGACCGCTTCCGTCGGGGCCGTGGCGGCGATGCGGAGCCAGTTGAACGCTTCGGCGGGATTCAACGGATAGGGCGGCGTTCCATTGAGGTAGGCGAAGGCGATTTCGGCCGCTGAATACGGATCGTTCTTCTCCGCGGCCTGCCGGAACCATTTCAGTGACGTCGGGCGATCGGTCCCCACACCGGCCCCATCCCGATACGCTATCCCGAGCATTCTGGCAGCACCGGGCTCATTCGGATCGGTGGCCCCCCGGATATACCAGCTCACCGCCTGGGCCGGATCCTTCGGGTAGGGAGCGGTACCGTTCCAGTAAGCATCGCCAATCACGACCTCCGAAAAATGATTGCCGCCATTGGCTGACTTCTGGAACCAGGTGAGAGCGGTCGCGAGATCCGGGGTAACACCGATACCGTCTCGGTACAGGATGCCAACGTTCAATTCCGCCAGGGGCACATTGGCGTTATCCCCTGGTCGGCGGCAAGACGGTAATAGTTCATGGCTGTCTGAATGTTGGGCGCCACGAGCTTGCTCATCTTGAAATTCGGATCGAACAGCGTTCCCAGCAGGAACTGCATATAGGAGTTGCCGGCAGTGGCCTGAGACTTCAGGTCCTCAAACGCGGCCGGGTCCACTTCGGCACGGTCGCGCAGCGCCTCGGCCGCGACGGTCGGATCGGCGACCGGGCCAGGGAGCGGGGCGGGGAGCGGGGCAGGGACCACTGGTGGAATCGGATTGGCCCATGGGGCGGGCATGGAGCCGGGTGACATGGGAGCCGATGATGGCATCAGAATCCAGCCGGCGATGGCAAAGGCAAGCAGTTGCGGTCCCAGGTACCACGCCCGGCGGTACCAGGTATCGCCAAACCAGAGCACGAAATGCGCGAACGACAGCCGCGCTATCATTGGCGCATAATGTCCATCGCTTTGAGGGCGCCATCGAGGTCTGGCATGGTCAGTGCGTCGAGCGGGCCGGAGTCCGGCGAGCGAGCAAGCCGGACAGCCTGCGCCTCGCGCATCTTCTCGATGAGGTTGCGAATCTCCCGGGCATTGCCCCAGTTGAGCGAGGATTTATTGCCTTCGACCCATGGCTCCAACCTGGCTTCGAAGCCCGTGGGCAGGGAGAAGCCCTGGCTTCGCGCCATGCCGTCCAGGATCTGGGAGAGATCCGCGGCCGAATAGGACGGGAAGTCGATCGTTTTGGAAAAGCGGCTGGCAAGGCCCGGATTGGACGCGAGGAAGCGCCTCATCCGGTCAGGGTAGCCTGCGACGATGACGATGATTCGGTCGCGATGGTCCTCCATGAATTTGAGCAGCGTGTCGATCGCTTCCTGACCGAAATCCCCGGTCGAGCCTTCCTGCATGAGCGAATAGGCCTCGTCGATGAACAGAACGCCGTCGAGCGCCGAGTTGCAGAGGTCGAGCGTCTTCTTCGCGGTCTGGCCGATATAGCCGGCGACGAAATCGCCGCGATCGGTCTCGACGAGATGACCCCTCTTGAGCACGCCCAGGCCGCGGTAGATGTCGCCGATGGCACGGGCAACGACGGTTTTTCCAACCCCGGGCGGGCCGGTGAAGACCATGTGCTGGCTCACGCTTGTGACCCTCATACCCTCGGCCTTGCGGCGGCGCTCAAGCTGCAGGCGCGCGATCAGCGTGTTGACCTCCGACTTTACGGGCATGAGACCGACCATGGCATCGAGATCGTCGAGCGCCTGTTGCGCTGTGCGTCCCTGCTGGACGGCGGGAGGCGCATCCACGATGCGAAGCAGGCGCAACTGTTCGGGCGCTATGGCCGGGCCGGCGGCGGTCTGCATGACATTGGCCGTGGCGCTGGCCAGTCGGAACGCCGCGTAAGTCAGTAAAGCGCCGGCGACGATGACGATGATGGCGCCGAGCAGGCGGGGCAGGTTTTCAAGGTTGAAAAGGTGACTGAACGAGGCGCCGATGCCGCTGCTCGCCGCGAGAAGCCATGCGCTGACCAGCGATGCGACCGCCATGGCGACGATCATCGAAACCATCTGATTGCGTTCTAAAAATGCCTTCATCGACGGGTTATCCCTATCCGCACGGTTTATTGGTGTTCCAGAATACGTTGATGGCACTCACCCCCTGTAAAGTCGCGGCCGACCATGTTGGGTTCAGCGTCAATTGTAATCCGGTCGCCGCGCCTTCCACAGTGATCTGTCCGCGACCGACGGAGTAAACGGTGGGAAAGGGGATCGCTATCCTTTGTGGCGCGTCCGTGACGGTGAAGGCGGGTGAGAGATAAAAGCCCGAGCGGATCCGTAC
>JBEKGV010000909.1:0-3177 GCA_050012615.1 Acetobacteraceae bacterium
ACGTCGCTGGTATCGACGGCGAGCAGGATTTTGCACTGAACTTCCGCCAGGCGCCATCTGCGCGCCTCGAGATGTTCCATGGCCGCTTTGAGTTGCCGCCCTCTCAGGTCTTCAATTTTGTCCGGTCCGTCCATTTTGGTTGCTCCCATCAGACGGACGTACTCTGTCAGAAGAGTGTTAATGGGGAGTTTACCCTCGGGAATGGTTTTCATACCTCCGTAGGCTGCGTTCAGGAGCTGTGTCATGCCCACCAATCCCGCCGACGGCCCCATTCTTGGTACGCTTTACGGCAGCGACGCGATGCGCGCGGTGTTCGATGAACGCGCGTATTTTCAGCGCATGCTGGATGTTGAGGCGGCGCTGGCTCAGGTGCAGGCGAGGCTCGGGATCATTCCGGCGGAGGCCGCGAAGGTCATTGGTGAAGCGGCGGCGAGGGACGATTTGCGCACCGAGGTCCTGGCCGCGAGCGCGCGCAATGTCGGATATCCGGTCGTCGGTCTGGTCTCGGAGCTGTCCCGCGGCGCTGGCGACGCCGGCGGTTGGACCCATTGGGGCGCGACCACGCAGGACATCATGGATACGGCGACGGTGCTGCAGGTGCGCGAGGGTCTGGGGCTGATCGAAGCCGAGATGCGCGCGGTTCTGCGGGCGCTGATGGATCGGGCGCGCGCGCATCGCGGTACGGTGATGGCGGGCCGCACGCATTTGCAACAAGCCTTGCCGACGACATTCGGCCTCAAATGCGCCACCTGGGGTTTGCCTTTCATTGGGTATCTCCGCCGGCTGCCCGAGTTGCGGCAGCGCGTCGAACTGGTCGAGTTCGGCGGTGCGGCCGGCACGCTGGCATCTCTGGGCGACCAAGGCATCGCGGTCATGGAAGGACTGGCGGCGGAACTAGGCCTGCGGGCGCCGATCGCTCCCTGGCACGTTTGTCGCGAGGGCCTCGCGGAGACGGTCGCTTATCTTGGCCTGATCTGCGGCAGTCTGGCGAAGTTCGCCACCGACATCATTTTGCTGGCGCAAACCGAGGTGGGCGAGGTCGCCGAACCTTACGTCCCGGGCCGCGGCTCATCCTCGACGATGCCGCAAAAGCGCAATCCGATCGCGTCGGAATACATCCTTGCCGCCACACGCACCGTGCAGGCTCTGGTGCCGGTGATGCTGGGGGCGATGGCGCAGGATCATGAGCGGGCGACGGGACCCTGGCAGGGCGAGGCCCTGGCGCTACCGCAGGCTTTCGTGTTGACCCACGGGGCGCTGCTGCATGCCCGCGCGATCGCCGAGGGGATGGTCGTCGATGCCGAACGCATGCGACGAAACCTTGATCTGACGCACGGGCTGATCGTCGCCGAGGCGGTGATGATGGGCCTCGCTCCGCACCTGGGCCGAGGCGAGGCGCATCACGTCGTCAAGCACGCCTGCGACGTCGCGTTGACGGAACGACTGTCGTTGACCGATGCTCTGGCACGCGATCCGGCGGTGTCGTCGCGGCTCGACCGCGCGGCGATCGAGCGGATGACGGATCCGGCATCGTATCTCGGCAGTGCGCAGGCGTTTGTCGATCGTGTGCTGGCGGCGGCGGGTGATGCGCTTGCTTAAATAATACTGGACTTTCGCAAAGATTCCTCCTGCGCGCACCGATGTAGGGCGGCTTCGGAGGCAATAATTATCTGCATTCTGATTGTTCTTATTTGCGTACATCTTCCCTTATCCGCGGCTAAAAAAGTCTTTGGCGGCCAAGCTCCGCCGGCGGTGGGGGAAAAGAAAGAATTTTAGCCGCGGGTGCGCCGGGAGACCGGCAAGAGGAGAGGGTGAGAATCCCTTACGATGAAAGGCATAGCGAACCACATCGGCCCCGGGTCATGCGTGTCGCACCGTGAGGTGTGGCGCGAAAGCGTTGACAGGGGTGTCAGCGGGCCAGGTATTGAGCCGCGAAAGAAAAACTGTCCGGGATGCCGACACCGTCCGCGATGTGGAAGGCAGCACGGCCGGGCGCGTTATCGCGAGTGCCCGGCTGGTCCCGCGTGGTCTGAGACCCTGGCACGTCGGCGAAACCTCTTACCCGGGAACCGGGAGATCTCATGCCCGGCCGCCCCGAAAGGGACGGCCCGCGTTGGGAAGGCCGGAAGGCCGAAGCCAATGACGCACGGGCATGAGAAGTCAGACCTTTCCATAGTAGCAATGAAGTTGGCGAACGAAGATGGGCGACCATCAGAGGAGCCAATGGAGCCAAGGGAAGGGGCCGAGGGGAACACGAGCCAGCATCCCCCCCGCCGGACTCAGGGCCGGAGACGTGTGTCCCACGGGCTGGATCGTGTATGGCAAGGCGCGAAGGAACGGAAAGAGGAGCCGTTCACCGCCCTGTTGCATCATGTCGATGTCGAATTGTTACGGTCAGCCTATGGCTGGTTGCGCAAGGAAGCATCGCCGGGTGTGGATGGGGTCACATGGGATACGTATGGCGAGGGACTGGAGCCCAGGCTCGTGGACCTGCGTGACCGTATCCATCGGGGTGCCTACAGGGCGCGACCGTCACGGCGGGTGTATATTCCGAAGCCGGATGGACGGGAAAGGCCTCTGGGCATCGCGGCGCTGGAAGACAAGATCGTCCAACGAGCCTTGGTCGAAGTTCTGAACGCGGTCTGGGAGGAAGATTTCCTGGGCTTCAGTCACGGCTTCCGCCCGGGGCGCGGCCAGCACGACGCGCTGGACGCGCTGGCGGTTGGGATCGGCCGGCGTAGGGTGAACTGGATCCTGGATGCCGACATCGCCGGATTCTTCGACACGGTGAACCACGAATGGTTGTTACGCTTCGTGGAACATCGGATCGCGGACCGGCGGGTGACGCGCCTGATCCGCAAGTGGCTGAAGGCCGGGTGATGGAAGACGATGTGGTGACCCCGGGAACGGTGGGCACGCCACAGGGCGCGGTGATTTCGCCGTTACTGGCGAACATCTACCTGCACTACGTTTTCGATCTGTGGGCGAACCAATGGCGGAAACGCCATGCCCATGGAGACATCATCATCGTGCGCGGAGCCTGTCCCTGCGAAGGCGCTAGGGTATCCGCACATGTAATGTCGTCTGCGTATTGAATGCCTGGCCGAATCGGTTTCGATACGATTCTCTCCCTCCCGGCAACCGGAGAACAGGAGCCGAGATGGAATGGTCGCTTGG
>JBEKGV010000910.1:0-3232 GCA_050012615.1 Acetobacteraceae bacterium
TGACCGATGCATGATATCTCCCTACAATCGAGGCCGTTACTCCAGAATCGTGCCCTCACACAACGGGTCCCGCACAAGCGCATTCTCGCCGGCCCCGCCAAATGCTCCAGCCTGGGGTTGGCCATCTCTGTTGCCCCTGCCACAATCGAGGCCGCGAGATCAAGGAGATGACCATGGCGGACTGGGTGCGCGCAGCGGCGAAGGCGGACGTGGCGGAGGGCAAGGTCCTCGGCGTGAAGATCAACGGCAAGGATATCGCGATCTACCACCTTCCCGGTGGCGAGTTCTGCGCGACCGATAACATTTGCACCCACGAATACGCGCTGTTGTCCGAGGGCTGGCTTGAGAACGGCTGCATCGAATGTCCGCTGCATGCAGCCCAATTCGATTGCCGCACCGGCAAGGCGCTGTCCACGCCCGCCGATGAGGACCTGACTGTCTTCGAAATCAAAGCCGAGGGCGACGACCTGATGGTGAAAGCCTGAGGCGAGGTCCCGTGGCCTCCCAGGTGGTAATCGACTGCGACGTCCATCCCACGGTTCCCGGGATGAAGGCCCTGCTGCCCTACCTCGACGATCATTGGCGTGAGGCGGTGGTGCGCCGCGGGATCGACGACCAAACCACCATTAGCTATCCGACCCTCAATCCGTTGACATTCCGGAGCGACTGGAAGGACGCGACCGGCAAAGCCGCGACCTCCGTCGCCATGCTCGCCGACCAGGCGCTGGATCCGTTCGGCGCGACATTCGCCATTTGCAATTGCCTGTATGGTGCGCAGGCGGCGTTCAGCGAGGACCTGGGGGTGGCGATCGCACGCGCGGTGAACGACTGGATCGCCCTGGAGTGGCTGGATCGCGATCCCCGGCTGCGGGCTTCGATCGTCGTCCCGCAACAGAACGCCGAACGCGCGGTAGATGAGATCGAGCGGGTCGCAACGGACAACCGGTTCGTTCAGGTGCTGCTGCTGGTTGGCAGCGAACTGACCCTCGGCCGCAGGCAATACTGGCCGATCTACGCCGCGGCCGAGCGGCTGGGGCTAACCATCGGCATCCACGCGGGCAGCATGTTTCGCAACCCCACCACCCCGATCGGCTGGCCGACCAGCTTCACCGAGGAGTACGTCAACCAGGCCACCGGATTTCAGTCCCAACTCACCAGCCTGATCACCGAGGGTGTATTCGCGAAATTCCCGAACCTGACCGTCGTCCTGATGGAGTCTGGCGTGAGCTGGCTTCCGGCGTACCTATGGCGATTGACCAAATTCTGGAAAGGACTGCGCACCGAGGTGCCGTGGGTCGCCGATCCGCCGGCCTCCATCGTGCGCGACCGGGTCCGCCTTACGCTGCAACCGTTCGATGCTCCTCCCGCTGGCAGGGGCGACGATGGCGGCGTCATGCGGCTGATGGATCAGATCGGCTCCGACGAGATGCTGCTGTTCTCCACGGATTACCCGCACTGGCAGTTCGACGGACTGGCCGCGATGCCGGCGGGGATCGACGCGACGCTGGCGAAAAAGATCATGGCGGATAACCCGCTCCGCACTTATGTTCGACTCCAACAACCTACGACCGTGGTTTAGCCCCTTGGCGGAGCCTGTCTCATGAACGTTGACGTCCTGAACCGTTCCGGCGTTCAGCCGGCCGCCACATCGAAGCTTGCTATCGCGGATGGCGACATCCATCCGCGCCCGCCCGGCGTCGGCATCGGCGGGGTCAGCAAGGCGCTGTATCCGTATCTGACAAAGCAGTGGCGCGAGCATGTCGAGGCGTTCGGCATTACTTACCGTCAGCCGTGGGAGAAGGGATCGGCTTACCCGAAGGGGCAGCCTCAGGCGGCCAGGCGCGATGCGTGGACCCCTGGCGGCGGAAGATGCCGTCGCGTCGGTGAAGGAGATCGAACTTCGCGCGAACGACCCAGATTTCGCTCAGGTGTTCCTCCTGAGCAAGACGAGCGAGCCTTTGGGGCAGCGTCGCTACTGGCCGATTTATGAGGCCGCCGCCGCGACCGGAATGCCGGTCGGCATCCATGCGTTCGGCAACGGCGGCTGGCCGAATACGGCCGGGGGCTGGGCATCGTTCTACATTGAAGAAATGGTCGGACACGGCATGGCGCAGCAGGCTGTTCTGACGAGCCTGATCCTGGAGGGCGTCTTCGAGCGCATCCCCAACCTGAAAGTCGTTCTCATCGAAGGCGGCCTCGCCTGGGCGGCCGCCCTTGGCTGGCGTCTGGATGCTCAGTGGAAGAAGCTGAAACAGGAACTGCCACACCTGAAGCGCGCCCCATCCGAGTATATCCGCACAAACGTCTGGTTCACGACCCAGCCGATCGAGGAACCGGAACCGCGTACGCAGTTGGCCGAAGTGTTCGACTGGATCGGTTGGGATCGCATCCTGTTCGCGACCGACTATCCGCACTGGGATTACGACGACCCCGCGCACGCGCTGCCGCTCCAAATGACCGAGGCGCAGCGGCGCGGGATTTTCCAGGACAATGCGAAGCGGGTATACCGGGTCTGACGAGGCCAACACCCCGGTCTCCAGCATCGGTAAAAACAAACCGAACGGACGGACGGCGAAACAGTTTGGGGCTTCGGCACGCGACTCCCATCGCCGTCCAGGTTGTTGCGATCGTCTGACACGCATGGTGAGAGATTTGCCTTGATGTATGTCCGTGATCAGGACACGCCGCCAACACTGAGTCTTTCCAGGCGTTGGCTCATTACGGCACCGTTCGCGGTATTGCTGACGCCGCGTGGTGCGAGAGCGGCCGCGGTCTTGGCGGCCACGCCCATATCCCGCATGGACCTGCCCTGGTGGCGCGAACGGCATAATGCGAAGCTCGAGGAACTGCGCCGCACCAGGCCAAATTTGATTTTTCTGGGTGATTCGATCACCCAGGACTGGGAATACGACGGCCCCGAGGAGTGGCGTAAATTCGTTCCCGTCTGGCGACGGTTCTATGGCGACCGGAACGCGGTCAATCTCGGTTTCAAAGGCGACACGACGGCAAGCTTGTTGTGGCGCATCCGGAACGGCGAGTGTGACGGTATCGCGCCCAAAGTCGCGGTGATCTTGATCGGTGCCAATAATCTCGGCCGCTTGCATTGGTCCGCCGCGGACACGGTGCTTGGGATAAACGCCATCATCCTGGAGCTACGGCACCGTCTGCCGGCGACCCGCATCCTGTTGATGGGCGTGTTGCCATCGGAACGATCGGATTGGACAACCGAAAC
>JBEKGV010000911.1:0-2687 GCA_050012615.1 Acetobacteraceae bacterium
CCGGGAGCGATCCGCGCCGACCGAGCCTCCGGTCACCGCGGCGCCCTTGATCAGGCTGCACAGCAGATGCATCGCGCTGTGCATCCGCATCAGCCGATGGCGACGCTCCCAGTCGATCTCCGCGCTCACCACCGTTCCGGGATGCGGCAGCAAGCCGCCCTCCACCGGAAGATGCAGGATCGATTCCCCCTCGCCTTTCACCGTGTCGGTGATCGCGATTTCGCCGCCCTCCCACCACAACGTTCCGGTATCGCCAGGCTGGCCGCCGCCGCGCGCATAGAAAACCGTGCGGTCCAGCACGATCCCTTCCGGTCCGCTGGAAACAACCGTCGCATCGGTCCGCGGCAAATCGGGTTGATCCAGAAACAAGCGCTCGGTCATGCGGCGATCCTCTCGGCACGGCGAAGGAATTCTCGATTAACGACACTGCGCGGACGCGTGCCGAGACGCTCGTGCGCCATCGACAGCGCGACGTCGCGCATGCCGCCGCGCAGAGCCGCCTCCGTCAGCGTCCAGTCGATGATGTCACGTTGTGCGTGACTTCCGCCGATCCGCCACAACTCGAAACGAACCGGTTGCAGCAAGGCCACCGCTTCTTCATACGCGCCGCGATGGAATTCCATCAGGCCCTCGACCAGAGGAATGCCAACGTCGCCGTAGCAGGAGGCCGTCTCGGTGCCGCTCGCGGCCGTCTCACGCATCCAACCCAGCCGCCGCTCCGCGAGCGCTTCCTGACCGGAGCGCAGCTCGCCCATCGCCGCGTGCACGTCGGTGAATACGAGGCACCGCCCGTCGGCATGGCCCTCCCACAGCGCCACCAGATCGCGCCACCGCTCGGCCACGTCGCAGCCGAGCAAATCAAGCCGCCACAGCAACGCCGTTGGATTGCACAGGTTAAGGCCCAATGGCCGCAGCGTCTCAAGGATCGGCCCGTCATACAGCGCCAACGCCGCGTCGTATTGCCCGAGCTCAAGGTGGAACAAGGATTTGTGCCACCAAATATGCACCCTTGTGACATTGTCCGGAGAAGCCCAGTACTCCTCGCGCGCGCTCATCCAACCGAGACCGTCTTGCGGCCGGCCGGTCATTTCCATCACGTGCGAAACGGTGTGATGCGGCCAAAAACTGTGCGGTTCGAGTTCGGCCGCCGCACGCGATTCGTCCTCGGCCCGCGCATAGTCGCCGGCTTCTTCGACTGGCGACAGCCAACAACCAGGCCTCGCCGAGATGCACCATGGCGAAATCCGGCGAGGCGTCTCGCGCGGCGTCGAACAGGCCGACCGCATCGCCATAGCCGGTGTTGTAAGCGCGCACCGCCCGATCGTACAACGCCACCGACTCCCCCGTCGCCCCCGATACACTCTGTCCCTGGGCGTCCTTGATCATGGGCTGCTCCATTTCGTTCGCAAGTAGTCCCGTTTCGCCGCCAACCATAGCAGACCGATCGTGGTCACGCTGTTCGGCATCCGGCCTTCCAGCGCGAGCGCGATCGCTTTTTCCGCCGGCCACACCCGGATGCGGATGTCTTCGCCCTCAGCCTCGGCGCCGCCATGTCCGGCGATGCCGTCCGGACCGGCAACGGGCGCGCGGACACGGCCAACGTAAAGGTCGAGCAGTTCATCGCTGCTGCCGGCCGAAAGCAAGTATGCGCCGATCCGTTCCAGGCAATCGGCCTCCATGCGCATTTCTTCTCGCAGCTCGCGATGCATGGCGGGTTCGGGGTGTTCGCCGTCCTCGACGAGTCCGGCCGGGAGTTCGACCAACACCGGATCGATCCCGGCGGCGAGAGCGGGAAGCCGAAACTGCTCGATCAGGACAACGGAGTCGGCGATGGGATCATACGGCACAAGCGCGACGGCCCGGCCGCGGCGCCAGAGTTCCCAGGTGCGGGGCTGGGATAACGTGCCGTCGAACAAGCGATGGCGAAAGCGGATCAGATCGAGAGCGAAACGCCCGGACCAGGCGCGCTGCTGCGATTCGATGATGACGTCCGGGCAGGCGGGGATCGGGGGATGCGTTCGTGAGGGCATACTGGAGGTATACACAGTTCCGCGGTGGAGCGAACGGGGGCGCATCCGCCCGCCTGAGACAAGGCACCAATCGGATTGTCATGAAATAGCCTGGATAAAAATGGAGTACGATGACCGGCGGTCATTTGCTATTATGTCGTGATGACAGCCAAGCTCCTCACCGACGCGATGAAACGGGTCGAAACCTAGCCGGAAGAGGCTCAGGAAGAACTTGCTGGCATAGCCCTTGAAATAGATGCCGCATTGAAGGGGGACGCCTACCAGGCGACACCTGAGGAACTCGCCTGGATTGACCGTGGCCTTCAGGCAGCCGAGCAGGGACGCTTCGCCGCGCCCGAAGATGTGGCGGCTGTGTTCGCCAAACACCGGCCGGCATAAACCTCGCCTGGGCAAAACTCCGTTACAGGCCTCAGGCAAGCGTTACCACAGAGCCGCGGAGCCACAGAGATTTCCGCCATCCGCGATGGTGTTCGTCGCGGCGGATGCGTTGGCGCCATTCGGGCCACGGCGGCGATGTTGGCCCAACCGATGGGGCGCGGCCACGCTTCCGGGCAACAGGTGACCGTTCCATTCCGTTCCGCGCTGTGCCACGATCGTGTCGAAACCGATCCAGTTTGGCTGCGGTCAAATGAGCCAGTTCCGTGTTTTTCTTTCCGC
>JBEKGV010000912.1:0-3363 GCA_050012615.1 Acetobacteraceae bacterium
AATGATCGAAAGGTTCGAATAATCGGCGGCGGCGAGTGAATCCAGGCAGGTACGGGTCGCCTCACCGCCGTTCCAGTTCAACACGACGGCGCAGACCGCGGGCGCTGTCATGCTCGCCGGACGAACATGTTCCGCGTGGTGTGCCGCCAGGTGTCCTGGACGACGCCGAGGAGCAATGTTTCCGCGCCCTCCGGCCGTCCTGACAGCCGCCAGGCGGTCAGCAGCACGGCGCAATAGACAATCGCTCCGGATGAGGCCGCGGTCAGCAGATCGGTCGCCAGCTGGAGTGTGCCGCTCGCCGGTGGTGCCCAACCGATCCCTTCCGCGGCAACCGCCATCGCCATGGCGACGGTCGCGAGAATACTGCGCCACGTCGCGTGGAGCAGATCGACCACGCGCAATTTAAACAGACGAAACGTCACGATCAGGAACAGAATTTCCTCCGCCATGAAGCACGAAACAGCGGCGATGACGGCGCCCATGAGGCCCAGTGGACCAATCAGGGTGAAGAGGAGGATGAGACGAACGGCGAGGCCAACCATCACGATACGGAACTGGATTTTCAGTTGCGCATGAGCCGCCAAAAGAACGGAGCTGAAGTATGGGATCGCCTTGGTCACACCAAGCAAGGCGAAAATCTGAACCAATGGGATGGCTTCCAGCCAGCGCTCGCCAAACATCAGGGCGATGAGAGGCGCGGCCACCAGGGAGATCCCGACACCAGCCGGTAAGGTCAGGATAAAGGTGATGGATATGGCTTTGAAGAAGGCCCGCGGGATATCGGCGCCTTCTCGACGCCCAGAGGAGAAGCCGGCGAACAGGGCGGTGGTGATTGGTTCCAATAGCTCGGTCGTGGCCAGTGCGCCGACTTCCATCCCGATCGCGTAAACCCCGACCTTGGCCGGCCCGAGCACGCGTCCGATCACGAATGTGTCGGTGCGGTCCTTGATCATGTTGGCGGTCGCGCTGATCCACGTCCAAAATGAAAATCCGATGATGCGGCGCCATGCCTGCAAGGTGATTCCGGGCCGGTAGGGATGCATCCGGTAGGACAGCAAAAGCCGCGTCACGCGCAGGACCGCGAGACCTGCGATCAAAGCCCGGTAGTCGCGGAGGATCATCGCGAAGAGGACGGTGGTGAGGATGCCCGCGATCCGCGGCACGACCATCAGCAGGAACTCTTTCTCGAACGTGATGTCGCGGCGGAACTGGACGATACCAATGTTCTCGCAAGCGGCGATCACGCTCATCGGCCAGGTTCTCCAGTGCCTGGGCGATCGACGTCGCCAACGTGACAAGGCCAAAATCGGTGGGCAGAAGCAGCCGCACCAGGATGATCGTGCTGACGAGGCCAAGCCCGCGAGTCACCACGCGCCAGGCGACGATCCAACTCGCCCCCTTCACCATGCGGACAGCGAGGGAGGGTGGGGCAGGTCCGGCGCCAGGTGACATCAAAGCCGCATGCGATCGCCGCCTGTCGGCCCTAATACCAGCGGCCGAATGAATTGACCGATTGGCACTGGCCCCAATGCGTCATCACCGGGCTTGACCCGGTGATCAATCGCGGCACTGTGCCGCGATTGATCACCGGCTCGGCGGCCGGCCATGACGTGCTTAACGATTGTGCCAAAGAGTCAGTCATTTGGGCGATTGGTATAAGATCTCAGTGGCCGAGGGCTTGCACGATCTCCTCGGTCATCTTCTTCGCGTCGCCAAACAGCATCATGGTGTTCGGACGGAAGAACAGTTCGTTATCGACTCCGGCATATCCCGACGCCATCGATCGTTTAACGAACAACACCGTCCGCGCCTTCTCGACGTCCAGAATAGGCATCCCGTAAATCGCCGAGTGAGGATCGGTCTTCGCCGCCGGGTTGGTCACATCGTTCGCCCCGATCACGTAAGCGACGTCGGCGGTGGCGAATTCGTTGTTGATCTCCTCGAGCTCGAAAACCTCGTCGTAGGGGACGTTGGCCTCGGCCAGCAGCACGTTCATGTGGCCGGGCATGCGGCCGGCGACCGGATGGATCGCGTAGCGCGTTCTTCATGATGAACGCCGCGTCGTCGGCGTTGCCGCTCCTGACGGTGCGATCGCCAACCGGACCGCCCGCCGCGACCGCGCCGCCCTCGGTCCCGAACCCGCCCAGAAGCACGTTGATGATGGACCGGTTCATGCCCTTACACATGATGTAGGACAGGATCGCGCCCGATGCGCCGACCAAAGACCCGGTGATGATCAGTGCCAGGTTCTGAATGGTGAACCCGATCCCGGCCGCCGCCCAACCGGAGTAGCTGTTCAGCATCGAAACGACGACGGGCATGTCCGCGCCGCCGATCGGAATGATGATCAGGAACCCGAGCGTCAGGGACAGCAATGCGATCAGCCAGAACAGAACCTGGCTGCCTCCGGTGAGCACAAATCCGATCACCAGGATCGCGAGCAGGATCGCAAGGCCCAGATTGAGATAATGCTGGCCCGCGAAGGTGATCGGGGCGCCTTTCATCAATGCCTGCAGCTTGGCGAACGCGATCAGCGAGCCGGAAAACGTGATCGCACCGATACCAAGACCCAATGACATTTCGATGAGGCTCTGGGTGTGGATGTCTCCCGGAAGCCCGATCCCAAAGGCTTGCGGGGCGTTCAACGCCGCCGCGGCGACGAACACCGCCGCCAGACCGACGAGTGAGTGGAAGGCCGCGACCAGCTGAGGCAGAGCGGTCATCTGGATGCGCAGCGCGACCACGACACCGATGCCGCCGCCGATCACCAGACCAAGCGCGATCAGGCCAAATCCGCCGACACCGATGCCGTGATGCAGCAGCGTGGCGACGATGGCCACCGCCATGCCGATCATGCCGAACCGGTTGCCCGAACGCGACGTGACCGGTGATGAAAGGCCTCGCAGCGCCAGAATGAACAGAACGGCCGCGACGAGATACGCGAGCGAGGTGAGACTGGCGGACATAAAATCTGCCTATTGTTTGCGTCTGAACATCGACAGCATGCGCTGCGTCACGACGAACCCGCCGAAGATGTTCACCGACGCGAGCGTGACGGCGATGAACCCAAATGCGATCGACCAGGCCGAGGTGCCCAGACCGGTGGCGAGCATGGCGCCGACGATGATGACGGAGGAGATCGCGTTGGTGACCGCCATGAGCGGCGAATGCAACGCTGGCGTCACGTTCCAGACGACGTAGTACCCGACGAAGCAGGCCATCAGAAAGACCGCCAGCAGGTAGATGAACGGCTCCACCACCGGCGCGACGGCGCCTGCCTGGACGCTGAGCGCCTGCGCGTACATCGCGAGTGCGTCGGCCTGCTCGGCGAGCCGGCGGGCCTGTTCCGCGATCTGTGTCGGG
>JBEKGV010000913.1:0-5486 GCA_050012615.1 Acetobacteraceae bacterium
TCCTTCGTCGCGGCCTGCAGCGCGCTTGTCGGGTCAGCGAAAAGCGTTAGTGGGCCGCTGAGGATTCCGCCATTCAAAGGCAGCGAAGTGGCGACCAGGGTGTCGACATAGGTTTTTGTCGCGGCTTGCAGGGCCGAGACGGGGCTGGCTGAAAGTCCGAGTGGACCAGTCATCGTGTCACCGGCCCTCAGCAGGCGGGTGTCGGTGTAGTTTTTCGTTGCCGGGTTAAGAGCAGCAGTTGGGTCGCCCGCGAGGACAATCGGCCCGGTCATTGTAAATCCGAGAGGCAACAGACTCGAATTGGTATCGACATAACCCTTGGTCGCTGCCTGCAACGGGGCGGTCGGGTTGCCGCTTAGCTGCAGCGGGCCGGTTAACGTATCCCCGCTGCGATATATCCTTGCGTCGACGTACTCTTTGGTCGCCGCTTGCAAAGGTGCTGACGGATCTGCGGCCAGGCTCAATGGGCCTGTTAACGACCCCCCATTTTTCGTGATGACAGAGGAGGCCAGATCGCCCAGTCGAAGAGCGACCGTGCTGCCTGTCGGCGTTACCAGAAGCTGTGTCCCATTGACCGTGGTGACTGCCGACAAGCCTTGGAGAAACGTGCTGTAGCTAACCGCGGCGTTGTTTCCACCTTGACCAAGTGGCACGAGATCACCGGCCGCCGGAACGAGGCCGGCTGGTGACAATGCGATGGAGTATGGTGCGGCGAGCGCGGAAAGAGTTCCCGCGGAAAGGCTGAGATAATTGCCCACCGCGATTGTCTCAGGTGAACCCATTCCAGCAGTGCTGCGGCCCAGTACGGATCCAGCAGGTATCGTTAGCTGAGCCTGAACTCCGGCCAGGACCTGTGCTCGCGTTATCTTGCGAGTTATAAGGTTTTGGCTCACCGGCAATTCATCACTATCGGCAGCCGCCGTGGCTGGTGCTAATTCGTCTATTGTAGGCATCTGTTAAGAGCTCTCAAGGTATTCTGGATAAATGATATCAGACCGTGGTCATGGAAGACCTGAGAGGCCTCATTCCCGGGACACAGCTTCGCGGCCGCGACGTCGTTTGCGAGATGCCGCGGACGGATGGGGGAAGTCTCGCACGCTGCTCCGACACTAACAATTGACGATTGGATTCCCGTTCTGATCTACCAACGGATCATCAGTCGTTGCCTCAATCGCGTTTGCCGGAACGGATGGTAGCGACAACGCGACAACGGGCAGCAAGATGCTTCGTTGGAGTGTCCTGCCAGTCGCCAGGGCCACCTTCGCGGTGACGTTGTATGTCACACCAGCCTGCCCAGATGAGAACCACAACACAATTTTATATCCATCTGCCGTCACGTTATCCAAAGATAGGTCTCCCGGCTGGCTGGGATCGACTTCAATATCAACAGTGTCGATAGTGTCGCCTTCGTTTCCAACAAGTGCCGGTTCGATATCGAGCTGATAATCTAATATATCGCCCGGATCTTTAGATGGCCAACTCAACAAAGTTGGGGCGGTCGCGGTAGATCCTCTGGGCACCGGAACGAAACTATCTATCGTGAGGATCCTGGATTTGCTGGGTTTCCAAACGTGTGAGACCAAGGTAGCCATGATATTAACATCCCATTTCAAAGGTCCGATGAACGAACTCGTAACAGAAGCGGCCTGACTCGGAAGAATTCAGGAACGGCGTTTGGTTACCACCTGACAATGACGAGACCTCCGCCACCGGGCGCTCCATTATATGGAGTTGCGCTATCCGCTCCGGTTCCGGCCCCGGAAGCACCACCGCCCGGGGTCGTTCCAGCCACACCGGTTGTGCCACTATCCTGGCTGCCGCCCATCGGCGGCCCACCTCCCATTCCTCCCTGGTTTAGCGCGGCGGTCAGTCCCGCGGAGCCTGTGAGGTTCAGGTCCCCGTTAATTCCCGTCCCTGGAGGCGTCGCTCCGTTCTGAGGGAGGGAAGGGGAGGCAAGGTAATTAAGACTGCCCCCGGTGGCGCTGACGAAATTTCCAAAGCTTGTCGTGCCCCCCGCGCCGGCCGCGGCGCCACTGACATTGCCCGCTGCACCACCAATTCCCACCGTTACACTAATGGTTTGCCCTGGTGAGACGCCTGCGATGCGTTTTCGTGCATAGCCGCCACCCGAGCCTCCACCACTCGGTGTGCTCGACACTGAGGCGAACGAACCTGAGCCCGCTCCCCACAATTCAACTTCTAATTGACTTATACCAAGAGGGACAATGAAGCTCCCATTACTCAGAAAGCTCTGCACGCCGGAGGCAAATCCTGGGCGAAGATTGGGCAGCTTGCAGCCAATGAAAGGAGCTGTCGGCAATGTGATAATATTATTTGCCGCTACTGTCGTCTGTCCGTTGGCCACCGTTACCGCGTAGAGACCAATCCACCCCTCATCCGCGGCGGGGGTAAGCTGAGTGCCAGTATTTGACGGTACGCCGCTCTTCAGTTGAAGCTGGACTGACTGAGTACGTGACGTCGCCTGGGGTAACCCCGAGTTCGTCGGGCCGCTATATGGTTGAGATGGGTTACTGGCGTTATAGTATGGCAGTACTATCAGGTTTTGATCACTCTCCTGAAAGCTGGCTTCTATCAGATAGTTGGTGGAGTTCCCGGAATCCACCGGTGCCTGTATATTAAACTGTTGCGAGGTAAGATTGATCCCCATCTTGACCAGAGGATCAGTCGTGTCGGCGTTAAGCGAGCCGTACGCTGTCGCGTCGACGACAGACATCTGGATCAGACTGCCTGGACCAACCTGAACGGACATTGACGCGGGACTCGTTGGGGTGCAGCTGAGACCATCTGCCGCGATTTGTGTGCCAATGGTAGCCCTCAGTACAAAGCCGAGAGCTATCATGACGTTGCGATTGACCGACAAAATGTCGGTATCAAGCGGAATAGCACCTGGGTAGACGATATTTCGATCCATGGACTGTCCGGACTTACTTTAAAATGTGAATGGTGGTGAGGACGATGTATCGGCCATTATCTTTTGCTCTCGACGGGCTTCGATTATTCATGGCGCTTCATGTCGACGGCTGTGGCTGTCGATCATGACGGTTATTCTCCCGCGAATGTACCTCCGGCAACGCCGCTACCAAGTGAAGAGCGTGTCAATTCACCGGTCAGGTATGAATGGAGCCATTCCCTAAGCGATATCGTATCAAGCCAAAGCTCGCCAGTGACGCTCGATGATTCGGCAACGGTGGGCCCACTATTCTCTGCCGGCGTGGAACCAGTGGCTCTCTCGGCTGGCGCTTTGGCCGCCATGGGAGCATTGCGCGCGGATAGGAATTGAGCAAAACGACTGGGTTCGGCGGCCGGGTCACTACCTTTGCCAGTCGGAGCTCCGGAATAGCTGGGCGGCTTCGAAAGTGCTGGATGGGGGACCGTCTTTGCCAGGCGAATGCCAGCATGTACATGTTCGATCTTGGCAGTCTCGCGCACGCGAGGCCTGAAGGTCGCATGCTGTGGCAGGCTGGCGCTGACCAGATCCAGTCGTCGACCATGGTTGAGGCCGTCCATGGCAGGCCCTCGACGCACCCTGAGTTCTCGTCGTCTGATATCTGCATCATCCAGGACAGTGGGTCTGATGGCCTTGGCGAACACAGTGTTGGTTTTCGGGGAGGCTTGAGCGATTGTGGTTTGGGTAGCTCGCAGTCCAACAGTAACACCAGCGTCGCGGCGTCTGACCGATGTCGCGTCGTCGGACGGAACGCGGCTGATCGTGACATATGATGGGGACGAAATAGTCGAAAGAGCCCGCCTGGCGCTATAGGTCGTGGTCGCCGGGACCTTTCGGAACGTGATTTCGTTTCTGGAACCCCATTTTCCATTCTGATCCCGATCGGACGATATTTCTTTTGGTCGCAACAGACGCCTGACTGTCACATCTCTCCATATGCCGGGTTCGCTGTTTTCACTTGTTTTGCGTTGTGAACCATTGATCAGTCGGGGTTCTGACCGCCATTGGCTTGCGACCTTGATGATCATATTTCGACCGGGCGGCGTTCTCAGAGACTGAAAGAACCGCGGCGAGTGATAGGGTCTTGGACGTTCCGAAGCAATTGTCACGACTCAATCGACATCCAGACTATAGTTATCGCGGGTGAAATATCAGAGACGCGCTGATACAGTTCGGCATCGTCAGCCTGCGAAGAGTTCATATTCAAATCGATGTACGCGCTTAGGCCAGTCCCAAAACCCCCAATATCTCCCCCCCATCCATTGACCATCGCGATACCTGCCGTCTCTGCGCGGAACGCTCTGACAAACGCCTGAAATGGCGAATTGAGATTGCCCCATCCACCGGACATGCAGTATGCGGCTCCTCCCGAGCCAGGCGATCCGAGCGAGCCATAGCATCCCGTGTCCTGTGGATTGGTTGGCTCGAAGATGATTGGAGGTCTGCCGGTCAAATCCAGCAGGAGATCGTAGACCGCGGCACGTGTGCACCGATCTCTCAACAGTTCGATGCGGATCCGGTTACGGAACGAATCGTCTGTTTCTCTTTGCCGACGCTTTATTCTTTGGTCGAAGAAATCTCGTGCAATAAGGTCCAGCCATCCATCGAAAGCGGTACTTATCCGGGTTTGCATTTGAGTGTAGTTCAACAGGCTGAAAAGGCCCACCCATCCCGCGGACAAGCAATTCACAACGGAATCCAAAATGGGCGTCTCTTCGCCAAACCAGCGAGCGGGTAGTGTCTCCTTGATCCGGCTGAAAATATCTTGCTGACTGTATATCATATCAGGTGAATGTGACGTTCTGAGCCATGAACGATGCGGTCGACGGTGCTACCAAATCCACGGCCTCGCCATTCAGAAGCACGCTCGAGATATTGATGATCTGTGGTTCGGTTTGGTATGCCAGTTGACTGATTCTCGTTATTGAAAGCGTACCTCCTATGGGACGTTGATTAACGTAATTCTCAATAGCGGACTGCAGCTGGCTCTGCACGTTGGACTCCGAAAGCTCAGGTGGGCATGATATCGAAAGGCTTACCTGAACCTGAATAATCTGTGGTGGCTGGATCGAGAAGGTCGTTCCTATTGGCCTCACGGCACTTATAGCGACGGAGAGTGAGTTAAACAGAGTTTCTGACAACGAACCCGTCCCATCATCCACGACGATCAGCATATTCCCGAGGTCTGGATTGCCGGATGCATCGACGTTTTCCTGAATGGCGTAACTCAAACCTGCGCCAACGAGGGATATGGCGTACTCTATGGCATCAACGGTGGCGCGTGATCGCGCGGCAAAGAAGTTCGCGAACCGGATTCTGAATGCGGCGTCCGTCTCCGGATCGGCACCCAAGCTGGTTGCATTGGCGTTATTTATAAAATCTATTCCCGGGACCGCCGATGCAAGAAGCGTTATGGTGTTCGCGAGTACGTTCCCGGCCAACCCAGGCACAGAGGCGGTAATTGGCAGGTCAATCGACATGACGCCGATGGCCAGACTATAGGCGGTCACAGCAGCCA